>JAISEH010000162.1 GCA_031264205.1 Candidatus Margulisiibacteriota bacterium | reverse complement strand
TTTAAATAAGCCAAAATTTTTTGCTCGATTTCCCGCCGCGACAAAATATCCACGCGCGTGCCTAAAACCTCAGCCATTTAATTTCTCCAGCAAGATTTTTACACCCTCGCGCGCCAGATGCCGCTCCTGCCTGACCAAAACCGCCAAACGTTTTTTGGTCGCGGCAAGTTTGGCTAATTCGCGGCGGATAATTTGCGGCAAACGCTCCAATTCGTCCAGTGTCACATACGGCAAGCCAAATTTACGGCAAAAATTTTCCACTTTGGGATCGTAAGCAATGCCGATCGCCGGCACATTGTGCAGAACCGCCAAAATGAGAAAATGCAAACGCCTGCCGACCGCCAGTCGCGCGGCGGCAAAATCCGGCGGCGCGCAAGGCTGTCCTCGATCGGCAGACGGCTGCATGGCCAGATAAACCGGCTGAAATTCCGCTAAAATCTGAGGCGCGCCTTTCTTGAGATTGACAATTATTTGCCGCCGCCGCGCGGCTTTGGGTATCTTTAATTTCGCCGCAAACAATAAATCGGCGGTCACATAGCTTTCCGGCAGACGCAAAAACTTCGCGGACTCGCGGTCACGCAGAGAGATGAAGTCCGCGCGCCGGAAGATAGCGCGGGTCAGCCAGCGGTTGAGCGGCGCGCGGATCGGGCCAACGCCCTGCGCTACCAAAAAAAGTTTTTTGCGGAAAAGTTTGGCCGCGAAAGCCCACGCGGAATAATACAGTACGGATAAACCGCGGCCGGTGACGTCCTGAAACAATGATCCGCCAGCCAGCAACAGACAGTCAGAGTTTAAAAGCTGTGGCAGAAAATTGCGCCGCGCGCGGCAGACAGTGACGGTGTGTTTGGCAGACAACAACTCGCGCGCGGTTCGCGCCAGCAGCTCGTCGCCGAGATTACCAAAACCATAATAACCGGCCAAGAGGATTTTCACGTTTTAAAAAATATAACGCCAGACCTTTTCCGCTGTCTTATAACTCCAATTTAGCAAGTAGCCGATCAGCAGGCCCAGCAGCAGGCCGTTGAATGAACGCAACAATGAAACCCACAGCGGCGCGTGCAAATGACAAAAAGTATTGAGCAGGGAGATCGGCGCGATAGTCGCCAGCGTGAAAAACAGCCATTTGTAGCGGTAATCGATAGCCGTGCCAAGATTGTGAAAAATAAAAATCAGCAGCGGGTAGCCGATCATAAATTCTTTGGTGCGCGGCCGCACCAGCATGATATAGCTGAGGAAATTGCGCATGGCCGCCTCGCCGCCAAATACCGGCAGCTGATAATTGCCGCTGCGCAGGAAATAAAAGGCCAAAAAAACCAGAGCGCAGCCGCCGGCCAGCACATAGCCCACCGTGACTTTGCTTTGCAAAAAACGTTTAAAAATAAAACGCAGCGACTTGATCCGGTAAGGATACATGAAATAATAAAACGCCACGATCAGCAGCGGCAAACCAAAAGCCAACTTGACACCACGGAATTGATAAATTTTCAGCATATGATAACTATCAGAAAGCAGCGCGATGATCAGTAAGGCGCCAAGCATAGTAATGCCGACAATGCGCAAAACCAAAAGCAGCGTCTCGCGGAAAGTTATTTTATCCGCCGGCCAGTCGTCGGTTTTGGGCAGCTGAGTCAGCATCGCTATAGTCGGAAAAATTATTGACACAGCCAGCGCCATTAAAGCCCGCCACTGGCTAAAATAATCCAGACGCCAAAAAACCACGTCGAGCAGGAGCGCCAAAACTAAACCCCACCAAAAAATATTCTCCGGCAGATTTTTAAAGAAGAGCTTTAAGAAAAGATAAAAGACCGGCACCAAACCCAGCGAAATAAAAACGCCGAATATTATAGAAAGAGCGGGATCAAGTCCCAGCGACACTTTATCCACCGGCAAGACTGTCGTGCCACGGCGTTCCAAGCGGGTTTTCAGCGTCGAAATAAAATCCTCATTGTAAGCCAGCAAATCTCTGGCCAGATTTTCATTGGTAAACGCGCGCAAATACAAAATGCGCATACCGCGATCCAGCGTGGCCAGCAAATAACGATCCAACGCCCGCTCTTTGGTCATCCGCTGCAACTGCGCGGAAGTCACCGTATGCACGCCGATATTGCTGCCCGGCAAATACTCGGCTAAAGTGCGCGAGCCTCTTTGCTCCATAAATTCGATCACGCCAAAATTAACCTTGTTTTTCTGCATTTTTTCCGCGACCAAAGCCAGATTGCCGCCATAGCCCAAAATTTCATTGCCGCCAAAGATCAACGTGTGCGCGCCGGTCAACGCGCAAATCGCGTCAATTTTTAAACCCAGCGACACCGCGTCAATGCGGCGGCTGTCGGCCAGTTTAGGAATGATTTGAAATTTATAAATTTTTAAATTTTCAACGATCGCTTCATCAATACCCAGACCGATATTGCCGAGATTATTCACCTGGCCGCGTATCTCGATAATATTGCGCCCGGCCACTCTGGCGCGCTCCGGCCCCAAGTCATTGATCAGCGAATTTTGCGCGCGCTGAAAAGTAGCGACCTGATCGACCATGATGTAATTATTTTCCGGCACTATATCGGTGGAGCGGATCAGCGTCAGCAGCACCGGATTTTGGATCTGGCCAAAACGCGCCATATTGAGCAAATCCTGGCCGGTCACCCAGGTGGCCAAACCGCGCGCGGTCAGATTGTTCAGCGTGTCCTCCGGCACCACGATCGAAGTCACGCCGGCTCTTTGCAACATTCG
>JAISEH010000029.1 GCA_031264205.1 Candidatus Margulisiibacteriota bacterium | reverse complement strand
GGGTAGGTTTAGATAATGCTGCTACGAAAGCGACATGCAATAAAGATACGATACCGTATTTAAGTAAATCTATAAAATTTTTACATGAGGAAATGCGATTGAGATATGTAAACATGAATTTTATTTTTGAAAATATGTGTTTGACTAAAGACGATATAGAATTGTTAGACAGAGAAATGGAAAAGTCTGTAATTTATATATTAGAACATAGACATGATCTGCACGTTAGCATGTTTGATAAGGCTTTTGGTGTTGGTGGGCCAATGCGGGACCCTGATGATGGCTGGTGTGGCTCGGGCTCCATGCCGTGCCTGTCCATAAACGGCAAAATATACCCGTGTTTTAGATTCAGCCCGAACACGATGCATAGCAGGAAGCTGGACTTTTATGTGGGCGATGTTTGGAACGGGCTGAATCACAAGGAACGTTTCGAGATAGTCCGCCAACAAACGAGAAAGAAAATATCCCCCGAGAAGTGCTTAAACTGTGATGTGGAGTCTGCTTGCGCGTGGTGTATCGGCGGCGCCTTTGCCGAAAAGGGGGAGTTTTACCGGCAGACGAACATCTGCGAGATACACAAGCTACAATCTAAATGGAGCCGGAGATACTGGGAGGAGTATGACAAGCTGGAAGGGACAAAATCGTTCGATGAGGAGGGGAAAGTGATTTTGTAATGCCGCTTACAGCGGCACCCCACCACCGCTGCGCGGAGCCTCCCCTTGCCAAGGGGAGGCGGATAAAAATTTGCTGTAAGCAAATTTTTATCCGAGGGGTGTTTCGCGTAGCGAAACATTGGTAGATGCGCAAAAAATAAAAAGGAGGAAAGAATCATGACAAAAGAAACGACACCGGAGGTGTGCCCGATCTGCGGGAAAGTGCATCCGCAAAGAGAGGATTTGAACATCAAGGCGACGAGAGATGAGGTGGAGAGTTTGATACTGATAAACAATCGTGTAAATGTGGCGGAGCAAGCGGCGCGGCCGGCGGATATAGCGCAAGGAGTTACACCGGAGCAGGTGCAGGTATTCGTGAACGCGGCTCTCAATGCGAAAGCCGAGGCCATGAATTTACAGCGGCAATGGTGGAATGAGATATTCGCCAAGTATGCGCAATTGCCACGAGACAAAAATGTCTTTGTGGATTTTGATACTTGTGACTTTTACATACAAATTGAGTAATAGAATTAACACTCACGAAGTTATTTGGCAGGCATGATTTTTCCGCTGTGATAACACCGGACAAAATGTTAAGATTTCCGCTGTATGCAGATAGACCTCATCCGCAATTTCTCGATCATCGCGCATATCGATCACGGCAAATCCACGCTGGCCGATCGCCTGCTGGAACTGACTGGCGCGGTGTCCGCGCGGGAAATGCGCGCCCAACTTTTGGATTCCATGGACATTGAGCGCGAGCGCGGCATTACGATCAAGCTCAATAACGCACGTTTGAGCTACGCGGCGCAGGACGGTCGGACTTATGAGCTGAATCTCATCGACACGCCCGGCCACGTGGATTTCAGCTATGAGGTCTCGCGTTCGCTGGCCGCCTGCGAGGGCGCGCTGCTGGTCGTGGACGCTTCGCAAGGCATCGAGGCGCAGACACTGGCCAATGTCGGTCTGGCGCGCGAGCTGGGCTTGAAAATAATTCCGGTGATCAACAAGATCGATCTGCCCGCCGCCGATGTAAATATGGCACAGGAAGAATTGCTGGATGTGCTGGGCATTGATCCAGATGAGTGCATTTTGGCTTCGGCCAAAGAAGGCATCGGCATACAGGAAATTTTGGAAGCGATAGTGCGGCGTATTCCCTGTCCGCAGAACAATAATCAACCTTTGCAGGCGTTGATCTTTGACTCTTATTTTGACGAATACCGCGGCGTGGTCGCGCAGATCCGCGTCAAAGAGGGCGTGATCCGCAAAGGCATGATAATGCGCACGATGCAGACCGGCAAGGAACATGAAATTTTGGAGCTGGGTGTCAAAACTCCGGCGCCCAAACCAGTGGACGAACTATCGACAGGTGAAGTGGGCTATGTCATTGCCAATATCAAGGCTATCGAGGACGCGACTGTCGGAGATACGATTACCGACGCCGCCGCGCCGGCCGTCGCGCCGTTGCCTGGCTACAAACCGGCCAAGTCTATGGTTTTTTGCGGACTGTTTCCGGTGGACGGCGAACAGTTTGAGGATTTGCGCGAGGCGCTGGGCAAGATGAAACTCAATGATGCGGCGCTGCAATACGAACCGGAAACTTCCACCGCGTTGGGTTTTGGTTTTCGCTGCGGGTTTTTGGGTTTGCTGCATATGGAGATCGTACAGGAGCGGCTGGAGCGCGAATACAATCTCAATCTGCTGGCGACCACGCCGTCCGTCGAGGTGGAGGTGGTAAAGACCGATCAGGAAATCATGCTGATCGATTCGCCGGCCAAACTGCCGTCAGCCTCCAGCATCGAAGCCATTCGTGAGCCGCTGGTCAAAGCGGTGATCATCACGCCCAATACTTACACCGGCGCGATCATGGAGTTGTGCCAGAAACGCCGAGGCATTTTCCGCGACATGGAGTATCTGGACAAAACGCGCGTGCGCCTGAATTACGAATTGCCGCTCATTGAGATCGTCACCGATTTTTTCAATAAATTAAAATCTGTCTCGCAGGGCTATGCTTCTTTTGACTATGAATTTATAGGCTTCCACGAAGCGGACATGATCAAGCTGGATATTTTGCTCAACAGCGAGCCGGTGGATGCGCTGGCGGTCATCATTCACCGCTCCACGGCGGAGTCCCGCGGCCGCAAGCTCTGCGAAAAACTCAAGGAGCTGATCCCCCGGCACATGTTCGAGATACCCATACAGGCGGCGATCGGCGGCAAAGTTATCGCCCGCGAGACGATCCGTGCCAACCGCAAGGACGTCACGGCCAAATGCTACGGCGGCGATGTGACACGCAAACGCAAACTTCTCGAAAAACAAAAAGAAGGCAAAAAACGCCTGAAATCCGTCGGCTCCGTGGACATCCCGCAGGAAGCTTTTTTGGCGATGCTGAAGATTGAGGAATGATTCCAAATGATTTTGGAAAAAAATAAGCGAAAAAATCACTATAATATCCTCCCATTTTAAGTTATAATCCCTGCACCAATTCAGCAAAGGAGATTTTTATGCAATTTCTCATTTTTATTTTGATCGTTGTGGTGGCGATCGTTTTGATTTCGATCAAGCAGATCAATCAATACGAGCGCGGCCTGCTTTTTTCTTTTGGCCGGTTTACGAAAATCCTGGAGCCAGGCTGGCGTTTGGTGCTGCCGGTGATCCAGTCTTTTGACAAAGTGGACATTCGCACCAAAGCCGTCGATGTGCCGCCGCAAGACGCGATCACGCGCGACAATGTTTCGATCAAGATCAACGCCGTGATTTATTACAAAGTTTTCGACGCGGGCAAGGCGATTATCGAGGTCGAGAATTTTTATTACGCGGTGAGCCAGTTGGCGCAGACCACGATGCGCAACACTGTCGGCTCGGTGACGCTGGACGAACTCCTGACCGATCGTGAAAAAGTTTCCGGAGAAATTTGTTCGATCATCGACAAGCTGACCGATCCGTGGGGCATCAAGGTCGAAAATGTCGAGCTGAAAGATATTGCTTTGTCCGAGGAAATGAAACGCGTCATCGCCAAAGTCGCGGAGGCCGAGCGTGAAAAACGCGCGGTCATCACCAAAGCCGCCGGCGAGGTCGAGGCTTCGGAAAATCTGGCCAAAGCCGCTTCGCTCATGGGCGCCACGCCGGGCGCGCTGCATTTGCGCACACTGGCCACGCTCAATGATTTAAGCTCCGACCAGTCCAACACGGTGATTTTTGCCCTGCCGGTCGAAGCTTTGCGCGCGCTGGAAGGCATCGCCAGCCTGACGGAAAGCTTCGGCAAAAAGAAAATGTAAAAACTTAGGCCTTTCTGCTCAAATTATCGTTCATAATTTGGCTCAAAGTGTTAAAGGAAAGCCCCAGTTTGCTTTTCATTTTGTTGAAAGTGCTGTCTACTGCGGATTCCATTAAAACTTGATTCCCGGAAGTAACCTGATTTACATTTGCCATAACTTCACCCCCTGTTTATATATCACTTATCGTTGTTTGCAGAGCATTTCTTGCATGGTAAAATAAATTAAGGGGAGAATTTTGCTGGCTTTATATATTCATATTCCTTTTTGCCTGCAAAAATGCCGTTACTGTAATTTCGTGAGCTTTCCCGTGAATTTAGAAAATCAAAGAGATTCTGTCCCCGAATCTTACATCGACGCCTTATGTTGTGAAATTGGTGGGTATTTTTCGAAGAATAATGGGTATAAATATAATAATAATATAATATCGACAATATATGTCGGAGGGGGGACGCCGAGTTTGCTGTCCGCCGGGCAACTGGCCCGGATAATCGCAAGCGTGAAAAAAGTTTTTGCGGTGGCGGACGACGCGGAATTTACGCTGGAAGCTAATCCGGAAACTTACGCGAGAGAAAAATTTGCGGCCTATCAGGCGCTGGGCGTGAACCGGATTTCTCTGGGCGTGCAGTCTTTCCGGCCGGAATATTTGCGGTATTTGGGACGGGTGCATTCGCGGGAAAAAGCGGCCGAGGCTTTGCGGGGCGCGCGGGAAATTTTCGACAATGTCAGCGTGGATCTGCTGAGCAATTTGCCCGGGCAGACTCTGGAACAAAGCGCGGCGGATTTGCGGACGGCGCTGGATTTTCAGCCGCGGCATATTTCCTGCTACGAACTGACTGTGGAACACGACACGCCGCTGGCTACAGAGCAGATCGCGCAAAATGAATTGGGGGCCGAAATGTATTTGCAGACGAAAAAAATTTTAGAGGACAATGGCTACGCGCAGTATGAGATTTCCAATTACGCGCAGGCCGGTTATGAGTCCAAACACAATCTGGCTTACTGGTCGGACGAGCCGTATCTCGGTGTGGGTCTGGCCGCGCATAGTTATGACAAAGCAAATCAGCGGCGTTACGCGAACACAAGTGATTTAGCGGAATATTCCGCGGGAAAATGTATCCGCGTCACAGAAACAGAAGATGGTTTTAATAAAATAATGATGGGCTTGCGCAAAAACAGCGGCATTCCCGCGGCTTATCTCGACGCGCGCCAAAAAGCCATCGCGCAGAAATTGATCTCCGAGGAATTGCTGGCCTGGCAGAATAATAATTTGTGCGCGACCAACCGCGGCCGCCTAATTTTAAATCAAATACTGCGGGAGTTAATGTGAAAAAGTTTTGGACAATTTTGCTGATCTTACTGCTGTTGCCGGCGGCGGCCAAAGACCCGATGAAACGCGGCAAGTCCGCTTTTCAGCCCGGCCGCGCTTATCCGCAGGTGGATATTTCCGGCTACGAAGAATTGGAATTCAATACTTTGGAGCAATCCGGCGATCCGCAAAAATATCAAAACACCACCGAATATTTAGGTTTGCCAGCTTCGGTCAAAGTGTATGACGGCTTGCGTCACCGCCGCTTGATCGATCTCGAAGGCCAGATCAACGAAAAACTTTACGTGCGTTACAAGATCACTCAGGACCCCGACCTGCCGCAGGAAACGGATATTTATGTCGAGTACGATAAATTTTCGGTATATTTCGGCAAATACGACGCCGCTCTGGTCAACGGCGATATGTTCGCGCTGGGCAAAGGCATCGACGGCCTGCACGCCGATTATCTGGACCGAGATTTTGAGCTGGAGGCGATTTACGGCGAGGAGCGTTCGCATGAGCGCGAGTTTTCTTTTCAGGGTTCGGGCAAACGCGAGTACAGCCTCGGCCAGACCAATATCGTGGAAGGCACGCTCAAAATCCGTCTCAACGGCAATGAACTTTCGGAAAATGATTACCGCGTGGATTATTTTGACGGCGTGGTTGTTTTTGACAAAATCCTTTCCGTGCTGGACAAGATCGAGGGTTATTACGAGTATTTAGACCCGATCGAAGATTTTTTGCCGATCTCTTCCAAGATCCGTTTGAGCGGCGTGCAGCACCGCTACAAAGCTTACCGCGGCTCCGAGCCGACCATTATCACGGCGGACGCGGTGTATCAATACGAGCCGGCGCTCAATGAGCCGGTGGCCGCGCCGCCGGACGCTTTGCGCGCGGCGACGAGTTTTACCTATCGGGACGGCGAATTAAATATCGCGGTGCAGCGCGGCGCGGAGCAGGCGGTTTATTTGCGCTATCTTGAGGAGCGCATTCCTCTGCAGGCGGCGGAGGACGGCGCTTGGGCTTTGACTCTGCCGCTGGCGCAGGGCGAGCAGGAAGCGGCGGTGGATTATGAATTTGCGGACTATACTTTGCGGCAGCAGTACCGGTTTTTTTTGGAAAAACCGGAGCTTTGTATTGACCGCGTGTCCGCCGGTTATCAAGTCCTTTTGCCGGAAGGCACAGTTGATTTTACGCGCGATAAATTTGCGCAAAATGAAACGCTGCATTTTATTTTCCGCACGTCTGACGGCTCGCACGAAAAAATATTGATTAATTTTCAAAATGACGCGCAGGAATTGCGGCTCGCCGACGGGCAATTTGTTTTGGACCGCCGCTTGCTCGAGGAAACGGCCGGCCTGAAAAATTTTTATCTGATCTTCAATCACGGCGCCACAAACGAAACGGCGCGCAAGGTGCCTTTTGCGGTGGACTACGCGGCGGTCGAGACCGGAGTTTTGGAAAAAATCCAGCTGGCGGATTTTCCGGTAATCTCTTTTACGGAAAAAGTTTATTTTGAAGGCGAGCGGCTGATCGCCAATCAGGATTATAAATTAAATTACGCGACTGGTTTGCTGACTTTTTTGCGGCCGCTGCCGGCGGACACTTATGCTTTGCAAGTCGAGTATGTGTACAATCAGACCCGCGCGGCGCAGGAGATCATCAAAGGCCGTGACTCGCAGGGGCCGTACGCTTTGGCGCACGGCCTGCTGGTGCCGGGCAGCACGGCGCTCATGGTCAATAATCTCAATATGATCGAGGGTGTGGACTACACTCTGGATCCGCGCACCGGCTCGCTCAGTTTTCCGCGGCGCATCAATTCGGTCGACGCCATCCAGGTCAATTACCGTTATTTTGATTCATTGATGCCGGCCGAGCTGCAGAAAAAAGAACAGTTTACGATCAGCAGTTATTACGTGCAGGAGCAGGCCAAATCCGCGGAAGGCGAGGGTCTGGAGTCACACACTGTTTCCGGCGGTGACCTCAGCGTGACCAATAATGGCGCGGGACTCACGTTAATTACTATTTCCGTCAAATATTTGCCGATCGCCAAGTTCGGCGAAGTGCAAGTAGACGGCGTCAAAGTCGATATACTTGCCAAATCTGAGTACAACGGCAGGCTGGTTATTTCTGGCAATTACACGGCTAATCACATTAAAGTTTCTTTCGATCAAGGCCAGGCTTCGCAGGCGCCGCAAGTTTATTTTCGCAATAACCTTGGGCTCAATGAAATAGTCCTTGATGAGATAACTTCTTTTGCCAAGCCGATCGTTTACGGCTCGGTTATTTTGGAAGTGCGGCGCAAAAATGATCCTTTTTATATTCCTCTGGTGCAGAACCGCGATTATATTATGGGTCGGGCAAGCGATTTAAGGCCGGGACATGCCAGCAACGGCGACGCGATTGTTTCGGAAAATCCGGAAGTTTGGCAGCGCGGTATTATTACGTTTATTACTGGCAATGCTTATACCGATTATTATACGCACTATGGCTTCGGTCGGGACGATGATTTCCGCCTGACTTACAAGATTTCCAACGCAGAGAGCACCGACCCGGGTGATGTTTTGCATCAGACTTACGGCACCAAATTTGCCTACTCGCCGACAGACTGGCTGCGCGCCGATGTGGAGTACAACGAAAGCCGCAAACGCTATCAGCGCGCCTCCGCACAGGAATCAGTTACGGCCAACGGCTCCAATTACGCCGGACAAGAGATCAATATTTTGAATTTATTGAAAAGTAAAAATCCAGCCTACAACAGCCTGAGTAATTTGGAGATCGTCGAAGACAGCGAAAAAGTTTATATCAACGACCGTCTGCAAACCAAAAACGACAGTTACACGCTGGCTTACAACGGCGGACTTTTGCGTTTTCATTCCGGCATGGCTTTGTCGTCGGCCGATATTGTGCGGGTGGATTTTAGTTATTACAGCAACGGAGTTGGCGAGCAGGAGCAGTTTGACGAAAAAGCCAAAGCCGCCAAAATCGACCTGCGCCTGCGGCTGGGCGATACGGATATTTCCGCCGGCTATGTCACTGTGGATTCCAAATACGATCCGGTAGGCAATGCGCCGGCGAATTATCCGCGCGGCACCGAAGCCAAAAATATTATTCTTAATTCCAAGCCTCTGGACAGACTGACCGTGTACTCGCGCCTCGAGCAGCAAGACACGCTGGCCGGCACTTACGACGATGCGACTATGGAGCGTTTTCGCAGCACGACTTATCAGAATTATCGCGCGGCCTATGGTTTTAATACCAATG
>JAISEH010000025.1 GCA_031264205.1 Candidatus Margulisiibacteriota bacterium | reverse complement strand
CCTGCACGGCGATATCATTTTTAAGTTGCAAAAGGCCTTTTTGTCGCAGCATGAATTTTACAGCCGCCAGATTATGTTCGACGTAATTTGCGACCTGTGAGTAACGCGCCGCGGAGATATTGTCGGCATACTTCAGGTCTGGCAAATAAATATCCACATGATCGGCCAGGAGCGCCAGTATCTCCGCGCTTTCATAGCCGTTGGTATTGTAAACGACCGGAATAGTCAGGCCGGATTGCTTGGCCAGAGTCAGAGCTTCGATTATCCACGGCGCGTACTGCGTTGGCGAAACGAGATTGATATTGTGTGCTTGCTCGTTTTGCAGCCGCAAAAATTCTGCGGCCAACTCCTCCGGCGTGATCGGCCGCAGTTCCCGGTGGGCTTGGCTGATCTGCCAGTTTTGGCAGAATACGCAGGACATTGTGCAATGCCCGAAAAACACCGCGCCAGAGCCGCAACTGCCGGAGAGTGGCGGTTCTTCGCCGTGATGTTTGCCGATATAAGAGACGAGCAGCTCTTTGCCGGCCTGACAAAAACCGCGCGCGCCGGACAAGCGGTCGACGCCGCATTGCCGCGGACAGAGCCGGCAGGGGCTGGCCAGTTTCAGTAATTCGTACATGAAAATATTTTAATTACTTTTTAACGAAATTGATATACTGCCGATTGATAGTGTCGACGATGTCACCGGCCGCGGCGGTTTTGTCCGCAAGGTTTGGCCGGTCTTTGACCGCGCTCTTTTCTTTATTGAGTTTTTCCAGCAATTGGGGATATTTTTTTTGCACCAGCTCGGCTTTGGTGCCGCTGACTTTTTTCAACGCCTCGTCGATCTCTTTTTTCAGCGCGTGATAAGTATTGTGGCGGTAAGCCTGAATATGGCCGGTGACATAAAGTATTTTGACGATGATTTTCAGCGAGGCGATCGTAGTCAGGTGATGCGAAAACATGGACTCGATCAGCGCGCGGCCGATCTCAGGATTGTTCTCACTCTGGAGATCGCGCAAAATATACGCCGCAATATCTTTGCCGGCATTGAAAGACTCGCGGAAAATCAGGCCGAAATCCTCAAGATATTTTTGGTATTGTTTGTTGGCCGTGGCCGCCGTATGGAGATAGCTTTTGTCCATGGGAGAAGTATACCCAGAAAGCACGCATTTTATACTATAATAAATTTATGCTTTTTCGGATTTGTCTGCCGCTGGAATCCGCGCCGCGGGTGTCCGGCGAGGAGTTTGAATATTTGGTTAAAGTTTTGCGTTTGCAGGCCGGCGATTTTTTTGAGTCCGTGCAGGAGCGGCGCGTCGGTGTATATCAAATAGAACATATAGAAAAAAAATCCCTGAGCGCAAAGTTACAGAAAGAATATACGGAAAATAACGAGCCGGCGCAGAAATTGCAGCTGGTTTTGCCGCTGTTGAAAAACGACAAAATGGCTTATGTGCTGCAAAAAGCGACAGAAATAGGTGTTTACAAGTTTTGGTTGTACGAGGCGGAAAATTCGCCGGTGCGTTTTGCGGGGTCTAAATTGGAACGCTGGCAAAAAATTATCGTGTCGGCGGTCTGTCAGTCGCGGCGTAATCATTTGCCAGAAATAGAAAAAATCGAGCTGCCGGAATTAGCCGGCAAATTTCCAAATATTTATTACGCGCATCCGGCGGCGGAGCAAAAATGGCCGGACTTTGCGGATGATGCCACGCTGGTTATCGGGCCGGAGTCCGGTTTTGCGCCGCGTGAACTAAATTATCTGGCGGTCAACGCTCTGGCTTTTTCGCTGGGCGGCCGCATTCTGCGCGCCGAAACCGCGGCGGTGGCTATAACGGCGCGGATATTGTTTTAGATTTTTCCCGAATAAAGTCTACAATACTCTTTAGCATGGTGTTTTTGTCATACCAGTATCCGCCCGGCGCGTATTTGCTGCGAATGTCGGTCTGTGGAGGCCGCGCTAGGATCTCATTTTGGAACGGCACACCCCGCGCCCGGAAGTATATATCCGCTGCGGATACCGGCTCGGTCGCCAGGTTGACCAGCGAATAACCGGCATCCAGCGCCCGCTCAATATCGCGCCACAAATTGGCCAGATCATAAAATTGTAATATTGCCCGGCTGTCCATAAAGTTCACCGCGCTAAAGCCAAGCCCAGCGAAGATACCGCGCAGCTCCGGCGTGGTATTTTGCAGGCCGTAAAAACCATTCTGCAAATCCGTATAATAATTAACCAGCCGCGGAGCCTGCCCTGTAAATTTGCGGAACAGTTCGACCGGAAGTTTCGGCGGAACAACATTGATAATGTCATAAATAAAATTCCGCTTCAGATTTTCGCCATAAGCTATCGGCAGACGGACGATCGTGTAATCAAGACCACTATTGGCGACCAGTTGCTCCAGATGATAACGATTCAGCCCGTAAGCGGTCAGGCCGTTGGTTTCCATGAAACTATCTTCGTCCACGCCGGTATTGTTCAAATAAACATCATTGCTGGAGATCAGCGCTAGTTTTTTTGGAGCAATGCGTTGTATATTGGTGAAAGCGTTCTCAATAGCTTTGAAATCCTGCGTAGGGTTTTTGTTGGCCACAGTTTTGTCGCCGCTCAGACCGGCGAAAACTAGCAGATCCGGTACGGTGCCGAAAGCCTGTTCGATATTTTTGGAATTATAAAGCGCGGAGAAATTGTGCGTCAGAGCCAGATTAGAGCCAACGCAGCCGGTGTAACCGACCAACGCCGTAACCACGCTGTTATAAGCCAGCAGCTTCGACTGCATAATCATTGATATCCGCTGAGCTTACAATAATTTCTTCAGCTTCTTCGGCATCTGTCCCGGCCACAAGTTTCTGATAATAGTTTCGAAAATCTGATGTGCTTTTTAATTTCTGCAGCCAGCTCAGGCTCCCACTATACCATTTGATCGTGAACTCCATGCCTTCATCAAAAGAAACTTTGGGTTCCCAGTGCAAATCATTTTTTATTTTTGAGGCGTCTATAGCATAACGCATATCATGATTCTCACGGAAAGGGATAAACTTGATTAATGAATGAGGCTTGTTCAGTACGTCCAAGATCTTTTCAACAATTTCGATGGTTTCTACTTCATTATTGCTGCCAATATTGTAAATCTCACCCGGCTTTCCATAATGCAGAACGGTGTCGATGGCCGCGCAATGATCGCCCACATACAGCCAATCGCGGATATCGCGGCCATCCCCGTGGATTGGTATTGGTATAGGTTTACCTTTTTTATCTTCCAGCGCGTTACTCACCACCAGAGGTATCAGTTTTTCCGGATGTTGCCAAGGGCCATAATTATTGGTGCTGCGCGTGATTAAAACAGGAATGTTGTGCGCGCTAAAATAAGACTGTGCCACCAAATCCGCTTCGGCTTTGCTTGCGCTGTAAGGCGAGCGAGGACGAGGCAGCATTTCTTCGGTAAAGAAAGTGTAGTCGTCTTTTTCTAAAGAACCATAAACTTCATCAGTGGAAATATGCAAAAATCTTTTCCCGTTCTCGGCAGGTTCTTTCCATATGTGAAACGCGGCGTTGAGCAAAGTCCGCACGCCCTCGATATTGGTATGCATAAAAGGCGCCGGATTAAAAATAGATCTGGTGACATGTGTTTCGGCGGCAAAATTGACTACGTAATCGAAATCATATTGATTAAAAAGCTGGGTAACAAAACCGGCATCGGTTATATCGCCCTCAACAAATTTGTAGTTTAATTTTGGATTACTAGCAATTTTCGTAAGGCGGAATAAATCGCCTGCGTAGGTTAACTTATCTAGGTTAATGATTTGATAATTGGGATGTTTGAGAAAAGTATAACGGATAAACTCTGAGCCAATAAAACCCGCGCCGCCCGTAACCAGCATGGTTTTGGGTTCTTCCTGCATTGCCACTATTTTTGCTTGCATAAGTCTAAAACTCCCTAATGTTTGAATCCCAATAAGTTATCGTAGGTTCTTGAGAAATGTTGCAAGTTTTTTAGCATGTTAGCATACCTGTTTAATTGTAGATACAGCCGCACATGCCGACGAAAAAATCCTTTTGCTTCGGGTCAGTCAGGGAGTCTAAAAAAAACATCGCGTTTTCCGCCGAAGTTTCGATCTGGGATACGGCGTCCAACATAAATTTGTGATTGTCGTGGCTGCTAAAATCTTGAATCAAAAGATAACGCTTATCCTGCAAATGCAGATAAAATAATTTGCCCAGTAAATAGATTTTTAACTTGGCCAGAAAAGCTTTGACTGACTCCTCCGAGCTGCGCTTGGCGTAAGCGCTGAGTTCGGTCAGGATTTGCCGGCAGAAATCGGTTTTATCGTCTATGACTGGCAAAAGCGCGCTGATCTCATAGTCAATGTGTTTAGCGTTGCCCGGCAGACTATCCACAGGAACGCAGTGCATGGATTTATTGATCGAATCCACGATTAAGCGCCGCACTTGAGCTGTTGTCTCGAGGGACTGCATTAACGTGCTTGCTCCGCTTGAAATGCTTTGGCTTGTTTTATAATAAAGAGCCATAGTTTTCGGAGTTTTCTAGTTTCTTTCATACGGGATTCCACCTTTCGCTTTTCTTACTGAACAGTCTAACTGAATTTTATTGTAAATTTTGTTATATTTTATTTGTATTTTTAGTAAAAAAATTGTAAAATAAAACAAATGGCGACTTTGAAAGATATAGCGGCGGCTTGTCATGTGTCCGTTTCGGCAGTCTGTACCGCGATCAATCATCCGCAGAAAATCTCCCGAAAAGTGCGGGAGAAAATCCTGAATAAGGCGCGGGAATTTAATTATTTTACAGACCGCGCCTTAAAAGTACAAAAAATCCTGCTGGTTTTTAACAATTATAAAAATCACTATTACAATGAATATTATACGGATGTGATTTTCGGCATTACCCAGCGGCTGGCCGAGCTGGGGGTGGATTTTCGGATTTTGCCGGATTTCAGCCTAGATTATGCGGAGATTTATGATTACAGTGGGATTATTTTTGTGGGGCGGACACCGGACGCTTTTCTAGAGCGTGCTGTGAAATACAAAATGCCTCATGTGCTGGCGGTCAACCCAAACGCCAATTATCCCACGCCAGCTGTTTATCAAGATTCCGCCAATGGGCTGGCTCAGCTGATCGAATATGTCAAAAATTCTGGGCACGAAAATATCGCGGTACTGACCGGCGAAACAGACCCTAAAGATATTGTCTGGAATGAGTTTTATAAATGTGCTAGGCGCCATTTTCCAGAAAAAGATCTGACGCTGTATCAGGCGGATTACAGTATGATCCAGAGTGTGGAGATCGCTTTTGCCAAGTTTCTGCGGGACAAGAAAAAAACTTTGATCCTTTGTTCCAGCGATTTGCTGGCCTATTATGTTTACCGCGCGGCGCGCAAATATGCTGTGCGTATTCCCAAAGATGTGTCGGTTACCGGTTTTGACGGCATTTCTTTTCCGCGTTTTATTGACGAGCCGCAGCCGCAGTTGACCACAGTTTGGGCTGACCGCTCGGCGCTCGGCGCCAGGACAGTGGATTTGCTGCTGCAATTATTAAGAGGGGAAAAAGTAGATTTATTAAATTATTTGCCGATGCAGATCCGCATCGGCGATTCCGTGCGCCGGATCGGCTAAAATAATCCCGTCCTTTACGGCCAGCGGCGCGGCCTGATAGACACAACCTTTTGCCGTTTTTCCCCTAAATTTTACAGGTAAATATTCCGAGCTGAAACCCTGTTGGCGGCTGTTTTCCACCAGCACTGTCAGCGGCCGCGTCAGCGCTTTTTGTAGAGCGTCGCGCCGCATTTCCTGCCGGAGTTTTTCCAGTCTTTGACAGAATTGTTTTTGTTCTGCGTCTGAACAAGTCGGGGACATTTTAGCCGCGGTGGTCTGCGGGCGCGGCGAATAGGGAAAAATATGCAGATCGTGAAAACCGATCTCTTGAATAAAATCACTGGTTTCTTGAAAAGTTTTTTGGGTCTCGCCGGGGAAACCAACGATAATATCGGTGGTCAGGCCGAAATCCGCACCGCAGATCCGGCGCGCGCGGACGATGAGTTTTTGATATTCCGCGGTGGTGTATTTTCTGTGCATCAATTTCAGTATTTTGTCCGAACCGGACTGTAAAGGTATGTGCAGATGTTTGGCCAGACGCGGCTCGGCGGCGATAATTTTCAGCAAATCGTCGGTAATTAAATCCGGCTCCAGAGAGCTAAGGCGTATTCTGGCAATATTTGTTTGCAATAACAGCCGCAAAATGTCCGGCAGATAATTGTTTTGATAAAAATAACGGCCTAAATTTATGCCGGTCAAAACAATTTCGCGGACATTATTTTGAATTAACTTTTGCGCCTCCGCCAGAATATTTTCAGGCGCGGCGGAAGAAACTGTGCCGCGCGCGTAAGGAATGATGCAGTAGCTGCAAAAATTGTCGCAGCCTTCCTGGATTTTTAAAAACTCGCGGACGCGGTAGCGCTGTGCGGACGAATGTCGGACGCGGCCGGAATGTGGCTCCGGCAATCCCCACAGCTCCGGTTGTAATTTCTTTTCTTGTTTTATCAACACGGCCTGCGGAATGATTTTGTCAAGCTCGGCGATATTTGCGTAACAGCCGCAAATATAGAGTCGGGCATGAGGATTTTGCGCCCTAAATCGACGGATAAGATTGCGCGCTTTGCGCTCGGCTATGTGCGTCACGCTGCAGGTATTGACGACGATGACGCTGGCGGATTTTACGTCTGTTGTTTTGGCAAAACCCAGCGCGGAAAATTTTTCCTCAAGCTGACGGGTTTCGTATTGATTGGATTTGCAGCCCAGTGTGTAAAAAAAAACCGGCATTTACTCGATCGAAAAAAGCGGCTGTCCGTATTCGATAAGGTCATTTTCCTGCGCCAGGATTTCTTTGATGACGCAATTTTTATCCGCTTTGATCTCATTTTCAATGCCGATGGCGTAAATTTTGGCGACAGTCTCGCCGGTTTTTATTTTGCTGCCGATTTTAAGATTTTTGACGCCGTGAAAGACACCGACTTTATCCGACTTGATCTGCGCCAGAGTTTCGGTCTGCGCGGTTTTCGCCGATTCTTTTTCTTCCACTTTTATTTTCGATTTAAGAGCAGACGGATTTTGATAAACCGTCAGGCGCGCGCCGGGCCGGCCAGCGGATAATTTGCTGAGCGGAAATTGTCCGGCGAATTTGATAAATTCTTTAATGCCGTTTAGAGACAGATCGATGTCCGACTTTGCCGTTTGAGCGCGGCGGGTTTTAGAAATGGATTTTTTCTGGGCGGTTTTCTTGGCCATTTATTCGCTCCGCAGTAAATATTTATTCACAGCGTTGAGATAAGCTTCGGCTGACGCGACGAGCACGTCGGTGTTCGCGCCGTTGCCGGTGTAAGTTTTTTGATTTTTCTTGAGGCGCACGGTGACTTTGCCCAGCGCGTCCGTGCCTTCGGTGACGGCGTGCACGACGTAATCCAGCAGATGAATGCCCAGCGCGCCGCGTTGAATAATATCATCGATCGCTTTGAAGATTGCGTCCACGGGGCCGTTGCCGATCTGCGTGCTTTTGAGGATCTTGTCCTGATATTTCACGGACAGCCTGGCGGTCGGCTGAACTGTGTTGCCGGTCTGGATCTGCAATTTATCCAGCGTGTATGCCGCCGCTCCGGTTTGCTTCACGCCGTCGGAGATCAACGCTTCCAGATCCCATTCGGTGATTTCTTTTTTCTTGTCGGCGAGAACTTTAAATTTTTGATAAATATTGTTTATCTCGCTGTCCTGCAGATCGGTGTAACCCAGCTCTTTCAATTTGACGGCCAGCGCGTGGCGGCCGGAATGTTTGCCGAGCAC
>JAISEH010000159.1 GCA_031264205.1 Candidatus Margulisiibacteriota bacterium | reverse complement strand
CTTTGAATTCGCCCTGGCCTTCGGTCACGCCCTGGGAAATGTCCGGCGACTGCTGGTGAATATGCACCTCGACCCGGCAAGTCGCGGCGTTAAATCCGTACTCGTCTTTGTTGTAGCCGATGTCGCTGATGACCTGCCGCGCGACTTTTTCGTAATCGATTTTGGCGGTCGTGGTGATCTCGCCGGCGATGACCACGAGATTTGTCGTGACCAGCGTTTCGCAAGCCACACGCGAATTTTTGTCCTGCTCGAGGCAGGCGTCGAGTATCGCGTCAGAAATTTGGTCGGCGACTTTGTCCGGATGCCCCTCGGAAATAGACTCGGAAGTAAAAAAATGCCTTGATTTAATTTTGCTCATTGCAGCTCCTTTTTATTTTTAATTCATACCTAATAGGTAGGGATTGTACGCTTGTTTTTTCTAAATGTCAATAATTTTTAATTTTTTTGAACTTTTTTGCCAAGTGGCATAAATCCTGCAGTATACCTGTATAAAACTTGGCAAAAAATTTGGAATTTTTGCCGGAGGAGTAAGTTATGAAAAAAACGATTTTGTTCGGGGCTTTGCTGGGCGCGCTGCTGGCGGCGGAATTTTCCGCGGAAGCGGTCACTACTATAGAAAGCCCGCTGAACGGCCGGCAAGTGCTCACGCAAAACATTACCGAACTGCCGCGACCGGAAAAAATTTATCAGGACAAATTATTCGCGGAATTTGATTTGCGGACCGCCGAAACTCCGGACGGATTGCAAATGACCGGCGCGCCGAAAAAACCGAACTCAAGTTTTTCCCGCCTGTTTATCCAGCTGGACCGGAACAAAAATCTGACCGAGTTGCGCCTTTACGACCGGGCGGAGCGAGAAGTGCTTTCGCTTAAGAATACTTACGAGGAGCGGAACGGCCTTTTCCTGCCGGTGCGCGCCGAAGTGTTTTTAAGCGAGAGCAAACTCCGCGCCGTCACCGAATACCGCAATGTTCAATTCAGCGAGGCAGCCCGATGAAAAAAATATTCTTGCTTCTATTATTATGCGCTTGGCTATTGGCGGAAATACAGCCGGTCAATTTGCGCGGGTTGCCGGAACACATGCGCTCTTACAAAAATTATCTGGTGATTTTTGTGCATGGCATGGGCAGTGATGCCGCGGCCTGGACGGAGTTAAAACAGCGTCTGCCGGAATTAGTCGGCGATCCGGATTTTGCCGGACATCTTTACGCTTATACTTTTTCCGCTCCCAACGCCGCGTATTACGGCAACGCCGCTGAATTAAAAGACTGGCTGACCGCCGCCCGCGGGCAATTTATCGCCGCGCATCCTGATTGGCCGCCGGAAAAAATTCCAAATAAATTTATTTTGCTGACGCACAGCATGGGCGCGTTATCCGCGCGGGCGTATATTTATTCCGACACTCTGGCGGCTACGCATGTGCAGGACAAATATTTTCCACGCGGTTTTTATCAGGACGATGTGCAAAAAGCGGTTTTTCTCGCACCGCCGCATCGCGGTTCGAGTATGGCGGATTTTATTTTTTACTACATGCTTTCTGACGAAGGATATTATGTTGGTACGACCGGTATTTTGCGCCAGGCCTGGGATATTTACGACAGGCTGGCGCTGGTTTTGGGGACGCTGGACACACTAGAGAGAGACGGCGTGCTGTTAAATTTTGATTTGCTGCCGGATTTGCGGAATGCTAGAGATGATTTTTACCGGATTTTTGAGGAATATGAATTTGGCCTGCGGCTGACCAGCATAGATAAGTATCAAAGCTTTTTGCGCGATCTGCAAAATAAAGTTGCGCAGATGATCGCGCTGTACAATCCCTTTGATCGCTTGGGTCCAATAATTAGCGAATTGGATTCCGCGCCGCTCCTGACTTTTCCGACGCTGAAAACTTTGGTGGAGGCCAACAATTATCTGGCGTCGATTTTGGTCAAGGATTTGCTGGACATATTGCTTACGCAGGTCATTATGAAACCGCAGATCGAGGGAGGCGCTGTGCGGTCTTTGTTGAGCCGCGGTCCGGTGACGACGGTTTTGAATAAAGCGTCTTTGCCGCCGGATTATGATCCGGTGCTGTATCGCAATATCATTCCGCGCGGGCTGGTCGCTTTTGACCGGCGGCACACGGAGTCTTTCAATCAGTCGTTTTATG
This sequence comes from Candidatus Margulisiibacteriota bacterium, assembly GCA_031264205.1. GTDB lineage: Bacteria > Margulisbacteria > Termititenacia > Termititenacales > Termititenacaceae > Termititenax. The sequence goes on along the minus strand of JAISEH010000159.1, from coordinate 3,664 downwards.
GCAATCTGCCCGCGCTGCTGGGCGCGGCTGAAGAGCTTGCCGGACTCACGCCGGCTAGTTTTATTTCCGGTCTGGCCGCCAACGCTTATCAGGTCAAACTGTTGTCTTCGCCGGAGTATCAGCGGCTGCCGTCGGGCGAAGCGCGACTGCTGGCTTTGCTGATGAGCTACGCGCGTGGCCTCTTTACTGTGGAGGGTGACGGTGCGGTGGATATAGACAGCTTGCGCGGCAAAGACATTCCTAGTCTGGCCACCGCCAAAAATTATTACAAAGATTTTGCGCATGACGATTTGTCTGATTATTTTGACCGAGGCTTTCTGGAGGACACGGTCGAGGCCGAAGCCGCCTGCGTAGTGGTCGAGTTGGCTTTAAATGCTTTTGGCTGGACTACTCCGCCGGGCGTGCGCGGAGCGATTCGCGCTGCGCCGTTGTTCAATTTTGTTGCTGTGGTTGTACAGCGGCAGGAAGATTTGGCGCAGGATTTTCTCGCGCACAATAATATTTTGCAACCGCAAAATTCCCTGCCACAGATCGAACAGTCTTTGTACGACGCGCCGTTGTTGGTCTTGCAAAATATTTACACTGTGTCCGGCGACGAGCAGATCGAGCTGACGGCGGACGCTTTGCAGGAACAAACCGCCGCCGAGCAGACCAATACCACGCTGCCACTGCGCCGCGGCGCCAAAACTTTTTATCTGCCACTGGCTTACAACGTCAAAGCTCCGCAAGTGCGCCTGTCCGCCGAACTTTACGATCTCGCGCCGCATCTGGCCCGACTGGAATATTCTTTTAATTTCGCGCCGTATACCGCCGTGCCGGTCGACAAATGGGGCGTGGTGACTTTGCCGGATTTTTCCGTGGCGGAAGGCCAGAATATTATTACTTTCCGCGCGGTCAACCGCGTCGGTCAGACTACGGAACAGTTTTTGCGCATTATTCGCTCGAGCACGCCACTGCTGGCTTCGGAGATTTTTCCCGAACCTTTTGCCGCAGTCAATACCGGCAATTTGACGCTAAGCCTCATTTTATACAACGCGCAATTTGTGACCAACAATCTCGGCGTTTCCAGCGTCGACGAAATAATTCTGGACGGAGAAAAATTGCGCTCTGACCAATACGTTTTATCCCGCGGTTCCAATCAGGCCTACCGCAATTATCTCAAACTTGACGCGCCGCTGACTTTGAGCGAAGGCCGGCATACGATTTCGCTCCGCGCGCATGATTCTTATGGACACCATAATTCCACAAATTGGTTTTTTACTGTGGACACTGTGCCGCCGGAGATAAATATAAAAGAGCTTTTACCGGCTGCGACCGGACAAATGCTAACCGTGAATTACACGATCTCCGACAATTCCGCCATCTTGAGCGATTTGCAGATAAATTTGCGCGATGCGGAGGAAGTTTTGAGCAGTAAAAATTATGCGCTGGCCGGCGCAGGCTGGCAGCAGGAATTATTTGCGGTCGGCGACTGGCCGGACGGCGAATATATTTTAGAGATTGGCGTGGCGGATCAGGCCGGCAATCGCGCCGTGCGTCAGGTGATGGTTAATGTCGATAATCAACCGCCGCAGATTTCCTGGCAAAAAACTGCTACTGAGTTTATTTTAACGGCCAGCGAAAAAATATCCGGGCAGGTCATTCTCGCGCGCGAACAGCTGCGCGTCCCGCTGCCGTTAAATCAGGTCACGAGAAATATTTACGCCGCGGATTTTTCCGGTTTGCCGGACGGCGTTTATGCCGCGCGCGCTGAGGTCCGCGATCTGGCCGGCAATGCGGTTGATCTGACTATGGGTGATTTGCGCCTAGACACGCGTGGCCCGCAAATTGTCAGTCTGCGCGCCGAGCCGGTCATTTTGCATAAAGACAATTCTTACCGGACGAAAATTATTTGCGCCGCGCCGGATGCCGCGCAGGTAAATATTGTTATCAAACACAAATCTTCCGGTCAGGAAATAATTAGCGCGTTGTTGAACGCGCAGTCCGGCGTTTTCACGATGGAATGGTCGGCTGAGCAATATCCGCGCGGCGCGTATATCGCGTTGGTGACGGCGACGGACAATTCCGGCCGGCAAACCGCACGCGAGTGCGAGATCATCAAGGACGGCATCACTCCGGAAATCACTTGGCCTGCGGCCGGAGGGCAGGTCGGGGGCGTTGTTTCGGTGACCGGCAAGGCCGTGGACCCGGACTGGAACAACGCTCTGGATTTTGATTTTTATGCCTTGTATTGGGCTGACGGCGGGCAACCGCTGCCGGAAGATTTGCGCAATATTGACGCGTCTGCCTGGCAGACGGCAGGTTTGGAAACCCCGCAGCTCAATAGAGTGCCGGACGCACCGCAAAACATTTCCTATCGCCAGTCTTCCGCGGACGGCTTGCTGGCCTGGTGGGACACGCGCGCGCTGCCGTCCGGCCGGTATACTTTGCTTTTGCTGGCCGCGGAGCAAAATCCGGGTCTGGCGGCTGGCGCGGTGCGCGAAATACTGGTCGAGCCGCCGCTGGAAAATCAAGCGGATTTCCGTTTACGCAGAGAACAGACCGCTTCGCAAAATGTGGGGTTCACGATAGTCAATCTGGGCGGCACGGCCAATATCAGCGCGGAAATACTCGATAAATACGGCCGCGCGGTACAACAGTATTTCTGGCCGGAGACGCCGGCCGCCGTTTATCTTGGCCGTCCGGAAATTTCCGCCGCTGGCGTTTATTTGTGGCAGGAAGAAAACTGGCATTTGCGTTTGGTCGCCACGGAAAACAGCTCTTTTAATATTCTATTGGCTGGTGTTGGCGAAGTGCTGGCCGCCGATATTCCGTATACGCTCAATGCCGGTCTTTTGCAAATTAACGGGCCGGCCGGCGGTGAGATCGTTTTTACTTTGCGGCCGCAGACGGACAGTTTATTTATCAATACACAGGACTCCGCGCCGCTTTATGTCGGCGCAGGCTGTTATCAGCCACCGGCCAATGTTTATTGGCTGTCCGCCGGACAGTCGGCCGGCGCGCTGGATTTGACCTGGGACGGCCGTTTGGCCGCTGGCGGATATTCTGATAGTGGAGAGTATTACTTTCAACTATCATGTTATAATATAGACGGCGGCTTCAAACGTGAAACCATTACTTTTAATATAGAAACACCCTTTGCCGCGCAGAGCGACGGTCTGACTCCGGCGGACGGCAGTTTTGACGCTTTTGGCGAATTAAACAAAATCACCCTGGGCTACAAAGTAAATAAAGACAGTTATTTGCGCGCGACGGTGCTGAATGAGTTTGGTGTCACAATTTCTGTTTTGCCGGAAGAAAAAGTATTAGGTTCTGAGCAGCTTAAATATTTGAGCTGGAACGGCGCGTATCCTGATTTTGCCGGACGGCAAAGACTGGTCAGCGGCAATTACCGCGTTTTGCTGACTTTGCGCGCCTGCGACGGCTCGGCTGAGCAGACTTTGATTTATGACAATATCAGGATTCAGAATAATATTTCCGGTGATCTGGCGCGCCTTGAGCCGGTCGGCGAGTCTGTGCTTTTCAACGGCCGAGCTGTGCAGTCCGTCAGCGGCTCGGCGCAGTATTACTGGTCGGCGCGCGGCGAAGGCCTTTACACTGTGCCACAGACTTTTAGTTATGAGCTGGAATTGTCCGGCGCGCAGATCGTGACCACCGCGCCGTT
>JAISEH010000096.1 GCA_031264205.1 Candidatus Margulisiibacteriota bacterium | reverse complement strand
GCTTGCAGATTGAGAATTTTCTGTTCGGTTTCTCGCGCCAGACGCGCGGCGTCTTGCTCGGCTTTGGCGATCAAATTCGCCGCCGTTTTTTCGGTTTGCAGCAATTCGTCCAAAATATCCTGCGTCATGTCTCTTGGTTTCTAACAATATATTTTAGGTTTGTCAAAAGAAAATTTGCCCCAATAAAATTGTGATATAATTATTTTTAACATGCGGAAAATTTATTTTTTGGCCGTTGTTTTATGTTGTGCTGGCTTGCTCTGGGGAGCCGGCTACAAAAATTATAATTGGGGACTGACGCCGCAGGAATTGGCCGCGCAGCTGCCCGAATTGCAAAAAAACTCCACGGCTCTGGCCACCGTGCCGGCTGATGAGCTGTACGCGCTGGGTAAACAATTGTGGTTCGGCCTGCTAAAATTTGAAATGAAACAGGCCGCCAAAGAATTTTATCCCCAAACGCAAAAGTACGAATCCTATTTTTCCGGCAAAGACGGCCTGGTGTTTTATTTTGTCGACGGGCGTTTGGTTTGCGTCGGCGTGGATTTTGCCGGCAAAAATCCTTATCAGGAATTGGCGCAAAAATACGGCGCCAAAACCAAATTTCATTATCTGCGCGTCAATAATTACACTTACGACGGAGCGATCTGGGCAGTGCCGGAGCGCGTGATTTTTTACGCCGCCCACGCGCTCAAACCGGAGTTCGGGAATGTTTATTATCTTGACCCGAGCTGGCTGGCCAGTGTGAAGAAGCGGCTGGAAACACCGGGAAGCAACAACCGCGTGGACTAAACCATATTTTGCCTTATAACTATTTATATATTTTTATATATTTTGCTTGACTTAAACTAGAAAATTCTATATAATCATATATAATACTATACAAAAGGAGCAAAAGATGCCCCAACTGAATATTAAATTGGAGCCGGAACTCAAAACACAGGTGGATAATCTTTCTTATCAGCTCGGACTGAGCATTTCTGACGTTATTCGGGTTATGTTGAAAAAATTTGTGGTAGTGGGCGGGTTTCCTTTCAGCGTCAGTGTAGAGCGCGATCCCTATAATCCTGAATACAACCCGCAGACTTTAAAAGCCATGCTGGACGCTAAAGCCGGCGTTGGCTTGCACAAGGTCAAAGACCTGGCCGCGTTGCGCAAAATTATGCTGAAATAATTTATGCTGGAGATAATTTATAAAAATTCTTTTCTTAAAGACTGGAAAAAATTAAAAAAACGCGGCTATGCTTATGACAAACTGGAAAGTCTCTTGAATTTAATAGTCGGCCAGCAACCGCTCCCTGAAAAACAGCGGTTGCACACCTTAAAAGGCGTATGGTCTGGTTATAAAGAATGTCATATCGAACCGGATTGGCTCCTGATTTATATGGAGACGGCTGCAAACATCATACTTGTCCGCACCGGCACCCACAGCGACTTATTTTAAATGAAGCTAATCCGCATTCAGCGTTATCTTTCCGAGCAGGGTCTGGCCTCGCGGCGCGAAGCGGCGTCCTGGATCGCGGCCGGATACATCTCGCTCAATGGCCAAAAAGTCACGGACACCGGAGCCAAAATGGTTTTGGGCGCAGACACGCTAAAAATCGACAAAAAAGCGAGCGCGGCGCCGAAATATTATTTTCTATTCAATAAACCGCTGGGCATAGTGACAGTCAACGCGCAAAAAGGCGAGCGCGAAATCAAAGATATTGTAAAATTGCCAAAAGGCGTCGTGCCGGTTGGCCGACTGGACAAAGACACCGGCGGTTTGATATTCCTGACCAATGACGGCGTGGCCGCCAGACGCATTATGGACCCGGCTTTTTACCACGAGAAAGAATATGAAGTAACTCTTTACAAGCCCGTGTCAGACAAGGCCTTGCTTACTCTGGAGCAGGGAGTGTATATACTTGGTCAAAAGACGCGTCCGGCTAAAACGAAACGTCTTAGCGGCTATAAATTTTTGTTAACTATTACTGAAGGAAAAAATAGGCAGGTTAGGCGCATGTGCGAGGCTATTGGCTGTCCAGTACGGCTTCTTTTGCGCAAAAGAATACTTAACTTTCATTTAGGCCAGCTGTGTCCCGGGCAACTCAAAGAGTTAAGTAATAATGAAAAAACAGTATTATTTAAAACGCTCGGTATTGATCGTTAATTGAAATAAACGTTGCTTAACAGCCGCCTAGTGTTGTTTGTTCTTTATTCACAAATTGTTTATCATTTGTGGACAATATTTATTTTGAGCCAAAACACATTTTTGAGTATGTCTTAACATTTTCGTCTGTCTCTTTTTTGTGTATATAATGTAAAGGAGCGCTTCCAAATTTGTTTAGTTTACCTTAAATGAATTCCAGATCTGCAAAATGTCGCGCTTGGCGTCGTTCCAGGCGGTAGAATCGGTAGTTATTGTAAAAATATACGCCATATCGCCTTTAACAAAATAGCCTTCCTGGACTATAACCAGCGCGGTGTGGGCTGTCGAGCGTTGAAAAACCGAGCGATTGTACATGACATTGAACGCCGACTCCGCGCCTTTGCGCTCATTGCCGTTGAGCTGGGCGCCGGCCAGATACCGCCAGCTATCGTAAGCGCGCAGGCGGTCGCGGGCAACCTCTTCCGCGCTGCGTTTATTGGCGGGCTGTATATTGAAATCCATCACGGTAATTTCGTCGCCGCGCATGGCGGTCGCGCGATGCTGGCCGTCCAGCAAGATCTTCCAGGAGCTGGGGATTTCAAAAGTCACCGGATATTTGCTGTCCGTATAGCGGTTGCCATTCCAATCAGCCAGGGCGACGCAGCCCAATAACAAAATCACTAAAAATTTTTTCACTGGTAAACCCTCTTTATATAGAAAGCCCCGCCCTCGGCTTTCAGGTCTATTTTCAGGCCGGCGTCATTATACAGGAAAGTGTACAGATACGCTCCGTCGTCGGTTTTGCGCAGAGCGGACAGGGTCAGCGCGGTCGACTCCGCCGCGCGCATTTTAGCACTGTCCGCCGGCATCAGCGGCTCTTCCGCATTGTTTAGATAATCGCGCTCGTGGTAATCCGGTAAGTCCGGCGCGCGCACATAGGCCACAAAACCCCGCGCGTATTCCTGCGCGGCAAACAGCCGCGTGTAGTAAGCATAAGAAGAAATCTTGGCCGCGGGGCGCGCGCTGTTGTCCGCCGCCAGATCAGCGTAAAGAAAACCACCGGTGTAAGCTGGTTCGCCGGAAATTTCCGGCCCAAAAACCGCCGCGTTATCCCGCAGCAACTCCAGATACAGAACTTCGCCGGTCAGCAAATACAGGCGCAGCGCGGCTTCTTCCCAGATCGACACAGTATAGAGCGGCCAGCTGCCGCTGCTCAAGCGCGGCGCGCTCAAAGCGCAGACCACGACTTTGCGATTATTAAAATTATTGAGCAGGGTGTTGTAAATCTCGACAGCCTTGTCCGGCAAATGCAGCCTTTCGTAAGCGGCGGCCAGATAAAACCACGCCGCCGCTTTATTGCGCGTGTATTGAATATTTTGCTCGATATTGTCCAGCACGATCTGCGTGTTTTCAGAGTAGCGCAGGCGCAGTTCGTTTTCCAGCTGCTGGGCGATAAGCTCCTCGGGGTCCCAGTAATAAACCACATTTTCGCGTCCGGTCTGGCCGCGCGCATTGCCCGCGCTGGTCTGTCTCTCCTCGCGTAGCGGCGCGCTCATATCCTGCAGCGACGAGGACACCAGCCAGGACAGGCCGCCCAAAAACAAACCCAGTCCAGCGCCGAACAACAAATATTTTGGCCAAGAGCTATTGCGGCGTCTAGTCATGTTTTTTATTATTGCACAAGATAAAATTTTTCTCTATAATTAAGAAGTTCTATTTAGAGGTGTATCATCAATCCGTTGGGTATCAAGGATTTGCTGGGGCTAAAAAATCTCAGCGCCAAACAGATCAACCTGATCATTCAAGAGGCTTTTACCTATAAAAAACAGTTTGCCGCGCCGGAGCGGATCAAAAAATCTCTGCTGGACAAAACGTTGCTGACTTTGTTTTACGAGCCGTCCACGCGCACCCTGACTTCTTTTAATGTCGCGGCCGGGCGGCTGGGTGGCCGCGCGCACAATGTCAGCGTGTCCGCGTCCAGCGTGCAAAAAGGCGAAACGCTCATCGACACAGTGCGCAATCTCGAAGTGATGGGCTTTAGCGCGGTGGTCCTCCGGCACAGCCACGGCGGCGCGCCGCAGCTCGCGGCCGAGAACACGGCTATGCCCGTCATCAACGCCGGTGACGGATTCAACGAGCATCCCACGCAGGCTTTGCTGGACATCATGACCATGCAGCAATTCAAAGGCGATCTCCGAAATAAAAAAGTCGTCATCGTCGGCGACATCGCCCACAGTCGCGTGGCGCGCTCGAATATCTGGGGATTAAATACGCTCGGCGCGCAGGTGGCGGTTTGCGGACCGGCCACCCTGATCCCCAAAGGCATTGAGGATTTCGGCGTCACAGTGGAGCACGATCTCGGTCGCGCGCTGGCCGACGCGGATTTTGTGAATGTCCTGCGTATGCAGTACGAACGGCAGGCCAATCAAAATTTTATCCCGTCCAAACGGGAATATCACCGGCTTTTTGGCATCAACGAAAAGCGTCTGGCCAAAGCCAAACCGGATTTGCTGGTCCTGCATCCCGGGCCGATCAACCGCAGCGTGGAAATTTCCACGCCGGTCGCTGACGGCAAACAAAATGTTATTCTGGAGCAAGTCGTCAACGGCCTGGCAATACGCATGGCGGTTTTGAATTTGCTGATCGGAGAAAAAGCATGAGCGGTCTTTTGTTAAAAAACGGCACTGTCGTCGATCCGTCGCAGGGACTACATAAAAAACTAGACCTGCTGGTCGCGGACGGCAAAGTTGTCGAATTAAAAGAAAATATCGTCGCGGACGGCGCCGAAGTATATGATCTCCAGAACAAAATCGTCGCGCCCGGCTTGATCGACATGCACGTGCATCTGCGTGAACCCGGCCAAGAAGAAAAAGAAACCATCAAGACCGGCAGCAAAGCCGCGGTAGCCGGAGGATTTACGAGCATCGCCTGCATGGCCAATACCGATCCGCCGGCTGACGACGTCAGTCTCATCAAGCACATACAGGAAGTCGCGCGGCGGCACGGCATAGTCAATGTCTTGCCGATCGGCGCGTGCACGATCGGTCTGCGCGGCGAGTTCATCACGCAGATCGGCGAAATGCAGCGTTTCGGCGCGGTGGCGTTTTCCGATGACGGTCAGCCTATCGTCAACGCGCAAGTGTTGCGCAAAGTGCTGGAATACGCCGGCATGTTTAATTCCGTGGTCATCTCCCACTGCGAGGACAAAACGCTGACCAACGGCGGCTCGATGAACGAAAGTGCGCTATCTACCAAACTCGGTCTGCCGGGTATACCCAGCGCGTCAGAAGCAACTATGGTCGCGCGCGACATAGAGATCGCCAAAAATTTTGGCCGCATTCATCTGGCGCATATTTCCACCAAAGAAAGTCTGGACCTGATCCGTCAGGCCAAAAAACTCGGCGCGCCGATCACCTGCGAAACCGCGCCGCATTATTTGCTACTGACCGAGGAAGCGGTCGGCGTTTACAACACCAACGCCAAAATGAGTCCGCCACTGCGTCAGGAAGCCGATCGGCAGGCTCTGCTCGCCGCGCTGCAAGACGGCACTATCGACATCCTCGCCACCGATCACGCGCCGCATACGCTCGACGACAAACGCGTGGAATTCAATCTCGCGTCGTTCGGCATCAGCGGACTGGAAACCGCATTGCCGCTGCTTTACACGCATCTGGTGCAGACTGGTCTGCTGACGCTTGACCGGCTGGTGGAGTTGATGAGCGTCAATCCGGCTAAAATTTTCGCGCTGGACAAAGGCACGCTCCGGCCCGGCGCGGCAGCGGACATCACAGTTATCGATCCGCTATTGATCAAAAAAGTGGATAAGACCAAATTTTATTCCAAAGGCAAAAACACGCCTTTTGACGGCTGGGAGCTGGGCGGCTGGGCGGCCATGACTATTGTCGGCGGACAGATAAAATACACGCCGGAAAAAGGAGTCTGGCTAAAGGCATGAAAAAACCGGCGGTTTTATTATTAGAAGACGGCGCGCTCTTTCCGGGTTTTAGTTTTGGCTATGCCGGCGAAGCGGTCGGCGAGAGTTGTTTCAATACTTCTCTGAGCGGCTATCAGGAAATCATCACCGACCCGTCTTACGCGGGGCAGATCGTCGCTATGACCGCGCCGATGATCGGCAATTACGGCGCGAACAACGCCGATACGGAATCCGCGGCGCCCGCGTTGCGGGGTTTTGTCGCGCGCGAGTACAGTCAGGTTTACGAAAACTGGCGCGCGGAAGAATCGCTCGACGCGTTCCTGTCCCGTCACCAAATCCCCGGCATCGAAGGCGTGGACACGCGCAAACTCACGCGACATATCCGCGACCGCGGCGCGATGCGTTGTATTATTTCCAGCGTCGATTTTGACCAAAATTCTCTGCTGGCCAAAGTCAAAGCCTCGCCGCAAATGAGCGGCCTCGATCTGGCCAGCGGCGTGACGACGCGCCAGTCTTATGTTTTTTCACAAAACAAAAAATATCGGGTCATCGCTTATGATTTTGGCCTGAAGCGCAATATTTTAAACCTGCTAGCGGCGGCGGACTGCGCGGTGACTGTCGTGCCGGCGGACACTCCCGCGGAGGAAGTCCTGGCGCAAAAACCCGACGGCGTATTTTTATCCAACGGCCCCGGCGACCCTGCGGCAGTCACTTACGCGATAGAGAATACCAAAAAACTTATGGCCAGCGGCATACCTCTTTTCGGCATTTGTTTGGGACATCAAATTATCGCGCTGGCGCTTGGCGCTAAAACTTTTAAATTGAAATACGGACATCGCGGCGGCAATCAGCCTGTCCTGGATCTGACCACGCAAAAAGTAGAGATCACTTCCCAAAACCACGGCTTCGCGGTCGACCCTGACTCGCTGGCCGGTTTGTCGGCAGACATCACGCACCTCAATCTCAATGACAAAACTGTCGAAGGTCTCGCCCATAAAACCCTGCCGGTCTTTGCCGTGCAGTATCACCCCGAAGCCTCGCCCGGCCCGCATGACGCGGGGTATTTGTTTCAGCGTTTTGTGGAGTACATGGAAAAAGGTTGAGTGCTTATTTCAACAACTCCGCCAGCGGCACCTGCAGGGCTTTGGCTATCTTGACCAGCACATCTATCGAGGGAATCACTCTTTTGCTTTCTATATAATACAGATGACTGTGTGCAATCCCAACTTCTAGTGCCAAATCAAATTGGGTAATTTTCTTGACAATCCTCGTCTGCCGGATTTTTTCTAATATTTTTTCGGTTTCTTTTTCCATGCTTGACTCTAAAAATAGAGCATGTATAATATACTTATCACTCTAAATTTAGAGTGAGTATAAAAATATAAATTTAGGGGGGTATTTTTATGGCTATAGAAAGAGGCCAGCCGCTGCTGGCGAGCGATATCAACAATCTGACCTTTTTTCCGATAGGGGCGATTTTGCAATTTAGCGGCAGTCAATACACCAGATTGACCAGCGCCAGAACCGCGGACGACAAAGTGATCTGGACGCTATGCAACGGAACGGCTGTTAACGGGATAACCGTTCCAAATTTGGTGGATAAATTCTTGCGCGGCGCGGCCAGTCCTGACACGACCGGCGGCGGCACTGCCACGTTGACTACAGCCAATCTACCCAGTCATGGGCATGATTTGTCTGGCCTGGCTATAAGCAGCAGCGATGGAGGTCATACGCATACGAACAACATAACCGCCACTATTGCCACAGACAGCGGAGTACACTCACATGAGGCCGGTTCGTTAGCCTGTCCAGTAGAAGGCGGCTCGCACGGTCACGAGCTGTCCATAACCAGCGTTACCGGCGGAACACATGAGCACTCTGTTTCCGGCTCGACTAATTCAACAAATGACGCAGCAGGAACAGCTGCTAAAAGTTTGACTGGAACTGCTGAATGCGGGGAACAAGCGTGTTCTACTAGTGGGATATTAAGCTGGACTGGATCAGGGCATAGGGGTTGGGATTATGGTCACGCAGACAATCCTCACTTATACATCGACGCCACGCACTCGCATGGTATTACAGGCACCGCCGCTAGTACAAACTCAGGACATTCCCACACCATAGCAGGATCTGTAAGTGGAAATGGCACACACGGCCACAGCGTAGGCGGAAGTACTTCACAAACCGGCAGTGGTCATTCGCATACCGTAACTATTGGCGGAACCATTGGCGGCCCCACAGACGGCACGCATACTCACAATATTTCCGGCGGCACTATCGGCAATACCGGAAGCGG
>JAISEH010000094.1 GCA_031264205.1 Candidatus Margulisiibacteriota bacterium | reverse complement strand
TATGCGGACAAAAGGCAGATTTTACAATTCGGCCGCGCCTATTGTCCGCAAGCTTTATTAGTCGACGGTTATTTAGTCAACGATTTCTCGCTAATACTAAAACACTAGGCGATTTTCTTGCCGGCTAATTTGCCATAAACATACACTGAAGCAAAATATGTAGTCGGCACAGTTATCAGCAAACCGATACCCAAACACAGCGTTCCGATTATATTTATGCCAATCAGCGCCAGCGACCAGACGAACAAATTCAAACGCTGGCCGGCCACTAATTTACGGCTGGCCGCCAGAGCTTTGGTCGGGCTTAATTTTTCGTCAACAACCAGCAACGGCGCATACATATAAGTATACAACCAGACAAAACCCGGAATTACGCATAAAATCAGGCCAACGATGAAGATAAGTCCACATAAAATGTTTGTGCCAACCAGAGACCAAAAATACTTGTGATTTTTGGTGTCCAGAAAATAGGCCAGCGCCGGAGCTTTGCCGGAAAGTACAGCCAGAAAAACTTTGATCCAGCCCAGCGAAATCATAATAGACACATAAAGCGAAATCGCCTGCACAACAAAGAAAACCACCAACCATTCTAAAGTGTTGTTAATAGTAAGCCCCACCAACATGTTGCCGGCAAAAGTCAAAACAAATTGGATCAATTCGGTCAAAACATATAAACCCAGTATCACCCAGAAAAACTTTTTGGTTTTCGCAAAACCATAACTCAAAGATTCGATTATTGAAAATTTCCAATCGCCATTATTTGCTTCTTCGTATTCTGTTTTTACCATTTTTTCCTCCTCAAAAAATATTGCCTAGATTATAGCAAGCCTAAATTTCTTTTCAAGGCAATGATAAAATATCGCGCAGCTATCCTCAAACAATTTATAACGGCGCGCGGGTCATATTGTTACTTTAATATGACTATCTCTGCCCGCCAACGTACAAAGAGCGATTATCGAACATAAAGGCTTTGGTCGTCCAGTTGCCGTCGGTTGGATTTTTTTCAACAAACTCATCAAAACCGACCAGCTTGGCGTCAATATTGTCAATCAAATGCAGAGCAATAGCCTCGCGAGTCAACGGCACGCGCGGCGAGCCAAACTCCAGCTGGCCGTGATGTGACAAAATCAAATGTTCCAGCAGCATTTTTTTCTCCGGTGGGAAATCTGGCAATTGGTGGATTTTTTCCTGCAAAATCTCCAGCCCCATACTAATATGCCCGACCAATTGTCCGGCATCAGTATAGCCAAAAGTCATTTTGGCAAAATCCAGTTCGCGGGTCTTGCCGATGTCGTGGAGAAACGCGCCGAACAAAAGCAGGTCTTTATTTAAAGGATACTGCGTCGCGACAAACAACGCTAAATCCAGCAGCGCCGCGGTGTGCTCCAACAGACCGCCGATACAGGCCGAATGAACATTTTGCGCGGCGGGGGCTTTGGCAAAATCGGCCATTAGTTTTGCGTCGGACAAAAACACTTCCGCCAATTTTTTCAAATCCGGATCCGTAACCGCAAGCAAAACATCTTTTACTTTTTGCAAAGTCTGGGCGATGTCTTTTTTGGTCTGGCGGATAAAATCACCAAGCTCATATTCGCCAACCGCGGCGATCCTGATCTGACCGACGTTAAACTGCCGTTTGCCTTTGTATTCACCCAAGCTACCGCGGACTTTGACCACGGTATTTTCCTGTATTTGCGGGAATAGCTCCGCGTGTTCTTTCCAGATATTGGCTTCCGTTTCGCCGCTGGCGTCGGCCAGACGCACATTGAGATACGGCTCGCCGTTTTTGGTGGTTTTCTCCTGCCGCCGCGCCACGACCAAAAAAGTGTCTGTTGTTTCGTTTAGCTTCAGGTCTTTGAGCAGAGGCTTGGTCATAAAATCTCCTTTGCTATTCGTTCTATTTTCACGCATTTGCCGCGCACGTCGATCTCTAAATACACCGCGTTAAAAATCGCCGCGCCGGTTTCGACCACTTCAAATTTGGCTTTGAGGCCGGAGAGAAATCTTTTTTGCGCGGCCTCGACGTTCATGCCGAGATTGGATTTTCGCGCGCCGACCATGCCGGCGTCCGTGATATAACCAGAACCGTTTTCCATTATATATTCGTCGGCGGTTTGCACATGCGTGTGCGTGCCGAGCACCGCCGACACGCGTCCGTCGAGATAAAAACCCAGCGCTTTTTTCTCCGAGGTGGCTTCGGCGTGCATGTCCACGATCACCGCGTCGGCTTTTATCCGGCGCAATAAATTATCCAGCGTCTGAAACGGACAATCCAGCGGCGTCTCAATAAATGTGCGTCCCATGACATTGGCCACCATGACCTGCATACCTTCGATATTCAGCAGAACATAGCCTTCGCCGTATTCGCAGCGCGGATAATTGAGCGGCCGCGCCAGCAGGGGCATCTCGCCGATGTCCTTAAAAATTTCTTTTTTATCAAAAATGTGATTACCGCCGGTCAGCGCTTGAATACCTAATTTTTCGGTCAGCTCTTTGTACACCGGCAGGGTCAAACCGAAACCGCCGGCCGAATTTTCCGCATTGGCGATAATCAGATTTGGCGCATACTGCGCGCGCAGTTCCGGCAGGACTTGGGCTGTGGCCTGGCGTCCGGCGGAACCGATAATGTCACCGATAAAGAGAACCTTGAGCATTATTTACTTCGCAATATCCTGCACGCGGGTCTCGCGGATAACCGAAACTTTGATCTGCCCCGGATATTCCAGCTCGGCCTCAATCTTGCGGGCAATATCGCGCGCGGTTTTGAGCGCAGCGATGTCATCGACAACATCGGGCTTGACCATGACACGGATCTCGCGACCGGCTTGTATGGCAAAACTTTTTTCCACGCCGTTGAAAGCGTTGGCGATCTGTTCCAGTTTTTCCATGCGCTTGATATAGGACTCGACAGCTTCGCGGCGCGCGCCCGGTCTGGCCGCGGAGATAGCGTCGGAGACCATGACAATAATCGCCTCGACAGTATTGGGCTGTATTTCCTCATGATGCGCCAGCACCGCGTGGATCACCTCGTC
>JAISEH010000092.1 GCA_031264205.1 Candidatus Margulisiibacteriota bacterium | reverse complement strand
CTGGCGGATAAATTTAATCAAATGACCGCACAGCTGGCCGCGTCGCTGGCGCAGATCCGCCACCAGAAAACCGAGCTGGAAACTATTCTGGCCTCCGTGCCACACGGCTTGCTGGTCGTGGACGGACAGGGACAGATCAAATTGAGTAACAAAAGTTTGCGGCGTATAGCCGGGACAGCTGAACTGGACGGACATTTTTACTGGGAGATTTTTCGGGAAACGGGATTTGACACGCTGCTGAAACAAGCCGCGCAGACCGGACAAAATAATTGCGGCGAACTGGCTAAAAACGGCCGCCTTTATGCGGTCGTCGCCGCGCCTTTGACGGAAAACGGTTTGGTTGTCCTGCTGCAGGATAATACCGAGGCGCGTGAGCTGGAGCGCATCAAGCGCGATTTTGTGGCCAACGCCGCGCATGAGCTGCGCACGCCGCTGACCGCGATCAAGGGTTTCGCTGAAACTCTGGAGGACGAAATTCAGCCCGGGCAAAAACATTATGTGGAAGTCATCAAGAAAAACACCGAACGCCTGATCAGTATTGTGCGGGATATTTTAACTCTCTCCGAACTGGAAACCGGACTGGCACTGGAAAAAGAAAAAATAAATTTAAAAACTTTGCTGGCTGATGTACAAAATATTTTCGCGGCACGCTTGCGAGAAAAAGGTTTAACTTTTTCTATAATAGAAAAGACACCGGTAGAAATAAACGGCGATGTTTTCAAGCTTCAGCAAGTGTTTATCAATCTCCTCGACAACGCCGTGAAGTATACAGAAAAAGGCGGAATAACTGTCCGCATTGCCAAAACGGAAACACACGCCATGGTGTCGGTGGAAGACACCGGCCCCGGTATACCGCCGGCCGAGCAAAGCCGCATTTTTGAGCGTTTTTACGTGCTGGATAAATCCCGTTCGCGCGCGCTTGGCGGCACGGGGCTAGGGCTGTCCATCGTCAAACACATAGTGCTGCTGCACAATGGCAAAATTACTGTGGAGTCCTCGCCGCAAGGCAGTAAATTTATGATCACTTTGCCGTTGTTGTAAGTATGTAATATACTTAGGCTTAAATGCCTTTAAAAAAACCGGACTTCTCCACGCCATTAGCCGAATTGGAAAATCCGCGCCTGTCTCCGGATGAAAAATTTGCGTTGCTTAAAAGTCTGAAAGTTTTGTTCGCGCGGAAAAATCTGCGCGCTGGCTTGGCCGCTGTTTTGGCCAAAAACAATTTACCGGCCAAATACGCCGCGCTGATCCGTGAAATCTGGGAAAATAAAATGCTGGCGGATATTCGCCGGATAGCTGTCCTGCAATACATGCACATGCAAAAAACGCAGAACTGGGGCGATCTCGGCGAGCAGCGTATTATGATTAGTTATTGCCGTCATTTGCTTGAGCTTCCGGCCGAGCGGGATATTTCTTTTCTGGATGTGGACATTTTCCAAAATAAAATTCGGGAATTATCCGCGCCGTATGCCGGCCTGACCGCGGAGGAGCTGCGCGCGGCTGACGAGGCGGTCAAATGTGATTTACTTGCCAAAGAGACGGATTACAGCCGCGAAAAAGACGTCAACGAATTTTTGGAATTTTTAGGCTCGTCTTACGGCTTTATTGCCGGACAGCTCGGCATTTACCGCTCGGTCATTGCCGGTCCGGCGGAGATCAAAAAAATAAA
This sequence comes from Candidatus Margulisiibacteriota bacterium, assembly GCA_031264205.1. Lineage (GTDB taxonomy): Bacteria > Margulisbacteria > Termititenacia > Termititenacales > Termititenacaceae > Termititenax. The sequence goes on along the minus strand of JAISEH010000092.1, from coordinate 922 downwards.
CAAATACCGCGTCACGACTTTTCAGCAAGAGACCGCGCGCACACCGGAAGCCGTGCTGTCTATCGCGGCAGTGGTCGGCGGCAAACATGTGGCGATACGTCTGCCGGCCTGCGAGACGATTTTTGCCAATAAATGGCTGCATGTTTTTACGGCTTCCGCCGCTGAGCGGGAAATGTATTTGCGTCACGAGCTGGAAAATATCGGCTGGAGTTTCAAACTGCGAGCCTTGAGTGGTTACGGCGCGCGGACGGCTGAGGAATTGTTGAGCCAAAAGGATACTTTCCTGCGCGAGATGCTTTCCGGCCTGCAATGGCATGAGCTGGGGCACGGCATTGTCATCAACGAACTCTTGAGCCGGAAAGACTCGGCTTTTGGTGAGGCGCTGGCTGTGCTCGGCGCGAATATTATCGCAGTTTTTAAAGAAGTACTGGCGGACTGGGCGCCGCCGCGCCAAAGACTGCAGGGACCGTTGCATTATTTTTGCGCGGTCGCCCAAAATGACACTGATATTGCTACAAGACAAATAGCAGTGTATCTTTCGGACAATTGGTTTCTCGGCGAGCAGGACGATCATTCTTTTGCCAATCATTCGGAAATCACCGCCGCGCTGCTGCTCAAATATCTGGGCGCGCGCCGCGGCGTGGATTTTGCCGGACTGCGCCGCGAGCTGACGGATAAGCGTGGCGTTTTTTATCATGTTTTGAGCGAATACAAACGGATTTCCTTTTATCTGGAAAAACTTATTAAGGCGGTGGATTTTGTCTGCGGCAGCCGCAAAGTCAATTTTGCGGAATTAAGCCAGATTTATATTCAAAAGGTCCGGCTGATCGAAAAAGAATATCCGGTGCGCTCACTGGAGTTTCAGGTGCATTTTTGGGCGAAAATTTTGGAGGATTTGCCGGTGCTCAATCCCACGCTGCTG
>JAISEH010000050.1 GCA_031264205.1 Candidatus Margulisiibacteriota bacterium | reverse complement strand
CTTCTCCTAAAACTGTTTCAAAAATCGCAAGTCCGAAGCGTAAAACAAACGAATATCTTTAATGCCGTATTTGAGCATGGCGATGCGCTCGATGCCGAGACCGAAAGCAAAGCCAGTGTATTTTTCGGGGTCAATATTCACAGCCCGGAAAACATTCGGGTCGACGGAGCCGCTGCCCAGTATCTCAATCCAGCCGGTGTTTTTGCACAGCGCGCAACCTTTGCCGCCGCAGACAAAACATTCCACATCGACCTCGGCGGACGGCTCGGTAAACGGAAAAAACGAATTGCGAAAACGCACTTTGCGCTGCGCGCCGAACATTCTTTTTAAAAATAATTCCAGCGTGCCTTTGAGATCACCAAAAGTAATATTTTCACCGACGACCAAGCCTTCGACTTGATGAAACACTGGCGAATGCGTCACGTCAGCGTCGCAGCGGTAAACGCGTCCGGGCATAATGGCCTTGAGCGGCAGAATGCCTTTTTCCATGAGGCGGATCTGCACCGGCGAAGTATGTGTGCGCAACACACGGCCGTCATCAATATAAAAAGTGTCGTGCATGTCGCGCGCGGGATGATCTTTGGGCATATTCAAAGCCTCGAAATTGTGAAAATCGTCCTCCAGCTCCGGACCGTCGGCGACTGTGTAGCCCAGCTCGCTAAAAATCTCGACGATCTCGGCGCGCGTCGTAGTCAAAATATGCGGCCGGCCGGCCGGAATACGCCGCCCCGGCAAAGTAATGTCTATAGTTTCGGAAGCCAATTTTTGCTGGATTTCCTGATTTTCCAGTGCGGTCAGACGCTGGTCCAGCGCGGCGGTAATCGCGGCTTTCACTTCATTGCTGAGCTTGCCGATCAGCGGCCGCTCCTCTTTGGACAGAGCGCCCAGCCCGTTCAAGATCGCCGTCAATTCGCCTTTTTTGCCCAGATATTTCAACCGCAAATCTTCCAGAGATTTAATGTTGTCGATTTTGGCCGTAGCGGCCAGCGCGCCGGCCTGAAGTTCTTGCAATTTCGCCTGCATGATCGGGGGAAATTATAACACAATCAATTTAAAACTACAGGAAAGATTCCGCTTTAGCTTGTTCCTTAAATTTTTGAAAAGCCTCTTTAGCAGCAGGCTGCAAATTTTGGCGATAATCCGCGTAAATCAGCGGCTTGACCGGAACGCCCGGCCAAGCGTCAAGCACAGAGCAAAAAAACACTGTATGTTCTGGCAGCTCTTTATTTTCTGTCACTTGGCAACGCAGATAAGCCGCGGCATCTTGCAGCGCAGGCAAACCATCTTTGACTGTATGCGGCACATTCCGCCATTTGTCTACGGCGCGCGCGGATTGCAAACCAAAATTGGCAAGCACAAACGGATCGACATTTTCCGGTAGCACGGACAAGGTAAATTCTTTTTCCGCTTTAAGCAATTCATTGGTCCAATTATTTTTCAAACAGGAGAGAATTAAAATCGGAGGCGTTCCGCCGTCCACCTGCGCGACCGCGTCCACCACGCAGCCGCCGAACCACTGCGGAGCTTTTACACCGACCACATAAAGCCCGTAAGAAAGTTTGTATAAAGCTGTCTTGTCCATTTTTTACATCCGAATCAAATAATTTTTATTGCGCCAAATAACCGCCGTCCACCACAAATTCCGCGCCGGTCGCAAATTTGGCTTCGTCCGAAGCCAGATAAACGCAAAGATGCGCGATGTCTGACGGCTCGCCAATATGCCCCATAGGGGTTTGCTGACGCTGAGCTTGATATTCCGCCAAGCGGGGCGGCACCATCGGCGTTTTAATAAAACCTGGATGCACTGTATTCACCCGCAGATTGTAGTCATTTTTGGCGCAATAAAGCGCCGCGCTCTTGCTGAGAATACGCACGCCGCCTTTTGAGGCATTATAGGCCGCTAAATTCGGATCGCCGACAAAACCTTCTATCGAAGATAGATTGATAATTGAAGCTCCGTTTTTTTGATTTTTCATATTTATGACGCCGTATTTGGTGCCGAGAAAAACGCCGTCCAAATTGATCGCCATAGTCTTGCGCCAGTCTTCCAGACTGAGGTGTTCTACATCTCCGCTTATGGCAATACCCGCGCTGTTCACCAAAATATGCACCGCGCCGTACCATTTAATAACCTGCGCAAAAAGATCTGCCCAGTTTTTTTCGTCGGAAGTATCCTGCTGCGCATAACGGATCACGTCCGAGCCGCCAATAGATTCCGCCGCTTTTTGGCCGACATCCGCCCGCCGACCGGTGATCACCACTTTAGCGCCTTCCCGGACAAACTCCTGCGCGGTGGCCAAGCCAATGCCGCTGGTTCCGCCTGTAATAATTGCCACTCTGTTTTCTAAACGTCCTGACATAAATACCCTCCTTGTTTTAATAATTTTGACCCGATCCTTGATCGCTTAAAATTCCGTTTAAGCCATAATCAATAATGAGAATCATTCTTAATTATAACCATTATACACACTAGTCAAACAAAAAGCAAGCCGCGGCTGCTTCTATATAGCAGAACCATGCTCAGAAGTATCAGTCGCGGAGACGACCAGTTCGACTCCAAAGATAAGAAACACTGTTT
>JAISEH010000013.1 GCA_031264205.1 Candidatus Margulisiibacteriota bacterium | reverse complement strand
CAAACCGCAAAGCCGCGGTATCTTTACGGGCTGGGCCTGGCGGCAGGACTGGGCTTTTTGACCAAAGGTTTGCTGCCGGCGGCTCTGCCTTTTTTGACGGCCGGAGTGTATCTGATAGTCACGCGACGGGAACGGGTCTGGCGCGCCGGATCGGGACAGCAAATCGTGCGGCTGGCCATAGCCGGAATTATTTTTTTAACGCTTTGCTCGGTCTGGCTTATCCCGCAATTTCAAAATCACGGCGCGAAATTTGGCGCGGCGTTGTACAGCGAAAACATCGAGAGATTTTTTCACCCCATTGACGAGACCGGCGGTTATCGCGAAGTGTCCTCCGGCGTGCAGATCGATCCGCATCTGAATATTCTCTATCTCTGGCTGGGTTTTCTGCCGTGGAGTCCGCTAATCATTCCGGTCATTCACGCCGCTTACAAAAATAAATATTTTGGCCGCCGGCCGGAAATTTTATTTATGCTTTGCTGGTTTTTTCTGGTGCTTTTCTTAACTTCCGTTTCCGGACATTACAAAGGTCCGCGTTATTTATTACCGCTTTTTCCGCCGTTGAGTATTTTGTGCGGCGCATTTTTAACCTCGTCCGCCGCAAATAAATATGCCAAGCTTATCTCGCTGTCTTTTTTTTGGACGGGATTTGTCTTTGCCGGTCTGGCTTTGGCTCTGCCGTTCATTAAATACACGCACGGCGAGGAAGTTTATCTGCCGGTGGTTTTGCCATTCCTGATCTGTTTTACAATTTGTCTATTCGGCTCGGCGTGGCTGTCGCGCAAAAACAGCGGTGTGCAGTTCACAATTTACAGCGCGCTGATCAGCTACATTATTTTGTTCACCTGCGCGGCGGCATTCCTGCCCGGCGTGCAATTTCCCGAAAGATACGTTAATCCACAAACTCGGACGTTAAAATAATATGCTGTACCCTCTGACTATTGCTTCCGCACAAGACCTGCGCCGCGAAATGTTAGCCATCGACGTCAGCGTCGAGGGCGCCAAATACATGGCCGACAAATTCTCCGCCGGCACGCTCAAAATCACCGAGCTGACCGGCTCCTGCGCCCTCATATTAAAAGAAGAAGCCTTGTCCGCCGGCGCGGAGTGCGCCCTGCCGCGCGAGGTAATTCTGGCGCCGCGGCAAAAATATTCCGCGCTGCTATTCGGTACGCGGCGGCATTTCAAGCAAATCCAGGCCAAACTCAAAAATCAGGCCTTTGGGGAATTACGCGCTCTGGCGGAAAGCCTGGCCAAATACTACGCGGAGCCTAAGTCTAAAATCCCGATCTTGATGGGCATTTTGAATGTCACGCCGGATTCGTTTTCCGACGGCGGACAGCACAATGCAAGCGCGCCTGCTGTCCGTCAGGCCCTGCGCCTCTGGCGCGAAGGCGCGCGGATCATCGACATCGGCGGCGAGACCACCAAGCCCGGCGCGCCGGAGATCCCCGCGGCGGAAGAATTGCGCCGGACAATTCCGGTCATTCAAGAAATTTTGCGGCGGCGGCCAAAAGCCGTTATTTCGATCGACACGACGAAGAAATCCGTCGCGCTCGCCGCGGTCAAAGCCGGCGCGCGGATCATCAATGACATTTCCGGCCTGACCCGCGAGCCGCTACTGGCCAAGATCGCCGCGGAGCACGACGCCAAACTGATCGTCATGCACCGCAGCGGCAATTCGCGCGTCATGCAGCAAAAAACTCAATACGCCGATCTGCTCAGTGATATTTTACATTTTTTAGAAAAAAGTATTTCCGTCGCGCAGCGCTACGGCGTGCCGCTGCAAGATATTATCGTCGACCCGGGCATTGGTTTTGGCAAGACCGCCGCGCAAAATCTTTATCTGCTCAAAAATCTGCGGGCTTTGCGCTGTCTGGGCTGCGCCGTGCTGCTCGGCACGTCACGCAAATCCGTCATCGGCGACACCCTGCGCCGACCTGTCGACCAGCGGGAATTCGGCACAGCCGCGACGAGCATTGCCGGTCTGTTCGGCAACGTTGATTATTTGCGCGTGCACGACGTTGCCGCCAATCTCGACGCGGTCAAAATGTTCCGCGCCATTTGGCAGAGTAAACTGTGAACGTTTTTTTAGGTCTCGGCAGTAATCTCGGCGACCGCGCGCAAAATCTGCGCGACGCTTTAACGGAACTCGGTAAATTAGCAGAGACCAAAATTTTGCAAACCGCTTCTTTTTATGACACGGAACCAGTGGGTTACACCGCGCAGCCCCGTTTCCTCAACACCGCCGCGCGGATCGAGACCGCTTTGCCGGCACGCGCACTGCTGGCCGCGACACAAAATATCGAAAAAAAACTCGGCCGCGCGCCGACTTTTCACTGGGGGCCGCGCGTCATTGACATCGATATTTTGGCCTACGCCGCGCAAATAATCGACGAGCCTGATTTGCATATACCGCATCTGGAGTTAGCCAAACGCCTTTTTGTCCTGGAGCCGCTGTGTGAGATCGCACCGGAATATATAGAAGCCCGCTCCGGTCAAACCTATAGTTTGCTTTATACAGAATGTCTGGCCGCCGCGCTAGCCCAGGAATTAAAACCCGGCTCCGTCCTCGCGCTCAACGGTGAGCTGGGCGCCGGCAAAACAACTTTTACCCGCGCGCTGGTCAAGGCTCTGGGCAGCGCCGCGCCGGTCTCCAGCCCCACTTTTGCGATCCTCAATATTTACGCGGGCAAAATACCGGCTTATCATTTCGATTTTTACCGCCTGCAAGATCTGGCCGATCTGGAAAACACCGGCGGCGCGGAGTTTATCCCGTCCGGCGATGGTGTCACGATCATCGAGTGGGCGGAAAAAATCCCGGAGATACTGCCGGAAAATTATTTGGAAATAACTATTACAGTAACAGCCAACCAGAATAGAGTTTTCACGATCAAGCAACATTGAGCGTTTTCTTGACATTTACAATTTACTCAATATAATGAGTAAATAA
>JAISEH010000149.1 GCA_031264205.1 Candidatus Margulisiibacteriota bacterium | reverse complement strand
ATCTTGCTTCAATTATCGGTTTGCGTGGCTCTGGCGCGGACGAATTGATCGTCAAAAACGGCGGCTCGCGCGCGCCGCTGACTGCGGCCAATTTTTCCGACAAAGATCGTTTCATCTATATGGACGGCAAAGCGGTGTTCAAATTTGCCGTGCAGATCATGGGCGAGGCGACCGAGCAGGTTATACACAAAGCTGGTTTTACCGCTAATGATAGTGATTTTTTTGTGCCGCATCAAGCCAATACGCGTATTATTGACGCGGCGATGAAACGGCTCGATCTCGCGCCGGAAAAAGTTATCGTCAATATTCAAAAATACGGCAATACTTCCAGCGCGTCCATACCGCTGGCGCTCGACGAAGCCTATCGCGCCGGCAAAATAAAAAAAGGCGCTTTGATCGCCTCCTGTGGTTTCGGCGCGGGCCTGAGCTGGACGGCGAATGTCCTGCGCTGGAGTAAGTGAGTTCGGTTTGTTTGGCCGAAAACTTTAAGCCACTTTCATTATATACACCACTGTATAATACGCTGGCAATGTATCGACGCTGAATGCAGTGCCCGATCCGGAGGTGGCTGTTGAGCCGTTAATGCTACCTCCAGTAATACTGCCCGAAACGTCATGTTCGTGCGCACCGCCCATGAACGCTTTACTGTCAGAAGAGAAACTATGCTCGTGGGCACCGTCGTTATTTATTGAAATACCTGTTGTGTTAGTAGATGTTCGTGGATTTCCTTCAGGATCATGGTCGTAATTTTGTCCACTGGATTCTTGTTTAAAACTCCAAGTTGCTGTTCGTCTAGCGTATGTATGAGAATGTCCGTGGTCAGTGATTCCATGCGTGTGAGTGCCCGCGGAAACTGTTTTGCCACTTAATATATGCTCGTGCGCGCCGTTGGAACTGGCTTTTAGGTCGGACAAACTCAGCCCGGATAAAGACAATCCTGTCGCCTCGTGGCTGTGCGACGGCAAATTGGTTGTTTGCAAAATTATGCTCCGGCTGTCCGCACCGCCTTCGGCGCCGGAACTATCCGCGCCGCGCAGGAACTTATCTGTCAGATCCGGTATATTTGCATCTTCGGCATGATTGGCAGCATTGCAGATTTTCCAGATGTTTTTGAATTCCGCACTGGTTGCACTCCATGCCGCAGAGCTAAAAGTCAGGATCGTGCCTTTCGGAAAAAATGTCAGATTGTTAATGTCGGACGCATACATCCGTTCGCCTGTCGCTATAGTCATAAAAATATCCCCCTTATAAAAGTAATTGTCTTTAAATTGTAGCAGAATTTTATAGTAAGTCAACATATATCGTATCACAATAAAAATGTTCAAGGCAATCATTTAAACTAAAATTTAAGCCCAAGAGGTGAGTCCGATGAAGGATATTGAGAAAAAGTTAAAAGCACTTATTTCCACCAAATTGCAGCAGATCAAAAAAGACAGCGGAGATAGTCTGGAAAAAATGGCTGAGGCGCTTTCGCTGGATTACAGCGTTTTTTATCATCTTTACAAAGGCACTTATTTGCCGCGGCTGACCACGCTGTGGCAAATATCGAGGATCTATAATATTCCGATCGAGGATTGGTTTAAAGAATTGGACTTCACCAAAAAAGCGAAACAGGATAAGCACAGTCTGGAATTTTCGGTGTTGCATAATTTTCGCCAATTGGACGACGCGGCCAAAAATGTTTTTGCCAAAATTTTGCAGAGATACAATATTCGAGAGCGCAAAAGCAAAACTTCGCGTCGGCAGGTAGCGCGAGCCTGTAAAATCGGTTAAAATAACCGCCTGGAATTTTCAATTTAAAAATGGGAGCAGGGAATTATGACCAAGACGGCGTTTATTTTCCCCGGACAGGGTTCGCAATCTGTCGGTATGGGCAAAGATTTATATGACAGCGTGCCGGCGGCAAAAGAGATTTTTCAGCAGGCCGATCAAGCGCTGGGTTTTAGTTTGACGGATTTGATCTTTACCGGCGCGGCCGCGGATTTGCAAAAAACCGTCAATGCCCAGCCGGCGATTTTGACGGTTTCTATAGCGATGCTGGTGGCCAAAAATGTTTTGCCGGATGTGGTCGCCGGTCATTCTTTGGGTGAATATTCCGCGCTGGTCTGCGCCGGCGCGCTGGATTTCCGCGAAGCGGTCGATCTGGTGCGTTTTCGTGGCGAGTGCATGGAGCGCGCTGTGCCCGACGGCGCCGGCGGCATGGCGGCCGTGCTCGGTCTGGCCGACGAGATTATCGAACAAGTTTTGGCCAGATCTGCCGGGGTGGAAATCGCTAATTACAATTGCCCCGGGCAGACGGTGATTTCCGGCGCAAGCGCGGCTCTGCAAAAAGTTTGCGCGGAGCTGACCGCCGCCGGAGCCAAACGCGTCATGCCTCTGGCGGTCAGCGGGCCGTTTCATTCCGGCATGATGCAGTCTGCCGCCGAGGAGTATAAACAAAGACTGAACGCCGCGCGGATCAGCGAGCCGAAAATTCAGGTGGTCGCCAATGTGACAGCGGATTACGCGCCAAATGCCGCTGCTATCAGAGATTTATTGTATCGTCAAGTATTTTCCCCTGTACGCTGGACGCAATCTGTGCGTAAAATGTCTACAGACGGAGTGAGTGTTTTTACCGAAATCGGTCCGGGCAAAGTCTTGACCAACTTGGTCAAAAAAATAGTTCCGGAAAATTGAGGAGGTAGTTCATGGGCGAATTTGAGAATAAAGTAGTTATTGTCACCGGCTCGGCGCGGGGCATCGGCAAAGAGATCGCCGCGGCTTTTGTGGCCGCAGGAGCCAAAGTCGTGATCTCTGATGTAAATGCCGAGGCTTGCGCGACGACCGCCCAAGAATTTGGCGCGCAGGCTATCGCGGCGCCGGCTAATGTGACCGTAAAAGTCGAAGTGGAAAATCTGGTCGAGCAGACCAAAGAAAAACTCGGCTCAGTGGATATTCTGGTGAATAATGCCGGCGTGACCCGCGACGGTTTATTTGTGCGCATGAAAGAAGAAGACTGGGATTTGGTTTTGAATATCAACCTCAAAGGCACATTTCTCATGTCCCAGGCCGCCGCGCCGGTCATGATGAAGCAGCGTTCCGGCAAGATCGTGAATATCGCGTCGGTGTCCGGTCTTTTTGGCAATTTCGGACAGGCCAATTACGCTTCATCCAAAGGCGGCATTGTGGCGTTGACCAAAGTGACGGCGCGCGAACTCGCGCCGCGCAATGTCAATGTCAACGCTGTGGCGCCGGGTTTCATTGTCACAGCCATGACGGACAAATTGACCGATGACATCAAGGAAAATATCAACAAACAAATCCCTTTTGGCCGCATGGGACAGGTTAAAGATATCGCTGATGCGGTACTGTTCTTGGCTTCGGAAAAAGCTTCGTATATTACCGGCCAGACTATCGCGGTGTGCGGCGGTCTGACCATGCAGTCTTAAACGGGCGTTGACATAATCAGGCGGCTGTTTTTAAATAATCAGCGGCATGAAAAATAATTTTTTTAGAAGGAGGGGGTGAACTGTATGGCGACAGAACAAGAAATATTTGAAAAAGTGCAAAAAGTAGTTGCCGACCAATTGGGACGCAGTCCTAGTGAGGTGACGAAAGAAGCTTCTTTTATTGACGATCTTGGCGCGGATTCTCTGGACACAGTGGAATTGGTCATGGCGCTGGAAGAAGAATTTGACACGGAGATACCGGACGAGGACGCGGAAAAACTGAAAACAGTGGGCAACGCGGTGTCTTACATTTTGCAACATTCCGGCAAATAATTTTGCCGCGTGTATAATAAGGGGCGGTTTTTACTGCCCCTGTTTTTTAAGGATAAAATTAAAAATAAAATGAAATTAAAAGAACTTAAAATCGGAAAATTCAAAGCCAGAATTCCCATTGTGCAGGGCGGCATGTCCGTTAAAAATTCTTTGTCGCCTCTGGCGGCAGCGGTTTCCAATGCTGGCGGCATCGGAGTGATCGGCGCTTCGGCTATCGATAACAACGCACTGCGGCTGGATATTCAAAACTGCCGCAAGTTGACCGCGGCGACTAAGGGTATAGTGGCGGTTAATATTATGTACGCGATTCGGTGGTTTGCGGAGACGGTCAAGCTCTGTATTGATGAAGGTGTGGATCTGATTTTTCAGGGCGCTGGCTTTTCCCGCGAGATTTACAAAATGGTGGAAGGCACCAATACGGAAGTTGTTTCGATCGTTTCTTCGGCCAAAGCCGGACTGATGGCCGAGCGGCTGGGCGCGTCGGCGTTGGTCGTCGAGGGCGCGGAAGCTGGCGGACATTTGGGCACAGACCGCTCGATTGATGAGATTTTTCCGGAGGTGCGCGCGGCTGTGCAGTCTATACCGGTGCTGGCGGCAGGCGGTATCACCGATGGTTACGACATCGCCAAATATTTAAAGATGGGTGCAGATGGCGTGCAAATCGCCAGCCGTTTTGTCTGCTCCGACGAGTGTTCCGCGCCATTGGCTTTTAAACAAATGTATTTAAACTGCCGCAAAGAGGATATTGTCACCATGTACAGTCCGGTCGGTTATCCGGGGCGCGCGATACGCAATGCGCTGATCAACAAAATCGAAGACGGCACCGTGGAATTTCCGGGCTGCAAAAATCAGTGCTTGAAGCGCTGTTCTTACAAATACTGTATATCCGACCGCTTGCTCAAAGCAATGGCTGGCGATGTGGAGGGCGGATTGGTTTTCTCTGGCGCCAATGCCTGGAAAATCAAGGAAATTTTACCGGCCGCTAAAATTATTGAAAATATGGTGCGTGAAGTGGAAAGCGTTCCAGAGTAGGGGTTGAGAAAATGACCAAACGGGTGGTAATTACCGGCGTGGGAACTATCAATGCTCTGGGAAACAGCGTGGCGGAATTTTGGCCGCGTCTGCTGGCTGGCGAAACCGGCATTGCCAAGATCACCACTTTTGACGTGTCAGCTTTTAAAGCGCAAATTGCCGCGTCGGTCAAAGATTTCAATATTGAAAACTGGGGCGTGGATAAAAAAGAAAGCAAACGTATGTCGCGTTTTATTCAGTTTGCGGTGGCCGCTTCTCTGGAGGCGGTGCGGGACAGCGGTTTTGACATCAAGAGCGACCCTGAAGAAGTTGGCGTGATTGTCAGCAGCGGCATCGGTGGTCTGGAAATCATCGAAGAAGCGCAGCGAACTTTGCTGGACAAAGGCCCGGCGAAAATTTCGCCTTTTGTGGTGCCGATGATGATCGCGGATTCTGCTGCCGGTGCGGTGTCTATTCAGACCGGCGCCAAAGGCGTGAATATGGCGATAGTCACGGCCTGCGCGTCCGGCACACATTCGGTCGGCGAGGCTTTTGAGTGGATCAAGCGCGGGCAAGCCAAAGCGATGCTGGCTGGCGGCGCGGAAGCATGCATTACGCCGGTGTGTTTGGGTGGCTTTTGCGCGGCGCGCGCGCTGTGCTCCGACTCCAATGACGCTCCGCAAAAAGCCTGCCGTCCTTTTGACGCCAGCCGCGCCGGGTTTGTCATGGGTGAGGGCGCGGGAGTTTTATTCCTCGAAGAAATGGAAAGCGCACTGCGGCGCGGCGCCAAAATTTACGCCGAAATGGTGGGCTATGGCGCGACCGGCGATGCTTATCACATCACTTCTCCAGCTCCGGCAGGCGAGGGCGCCGCGCGCGCGATCAAGATGGCTTTGCGTGAAGCCGACCTGCAGCCAGCAGACATTGATTACATCAACGCGCACGGCACGTCTACGGAATTGAACGACAAATATGAAACACAAGCCATCGCCAATATTTTTGGCGCGGACACCAAAGTCAATATTTCTTCGACCAAAGGCGCGCTAGGACATTGCTTGGGCGCGGCCGGCGGTTTGGAAGCGGTCATTTTGGCCAAGACTGTGGAAACCGATCAGCTGCCGCCGACTTTGAATTATCAAACGCCGGATCCAAATTTTCCGCAGCTTAATTTCACGCCGAACAAATCTGTACAGCGGACAGTCCGCGCCGCGATGTCCAGTTCTTTTGGTTTCGGCGGCCACAACGCGATAGTTGTTTTTAAGAAATTTCAGAAATAAATTGTGAATGTTGTTCTCGTCGAACCGGAAATCCCACCGAATACCGGTAATATTTCCCGTCTTTGCGCCGGCGCGAATGCTGTATTACACTTGGTCAAGCCGCTGGGTTTTGACATCTCCGACCGCGAGGTACGCCGCGCCGGATTGGATTATTGGGACAAAGTAAAAATTATTGTCTGGGATAGTCTGGCGGATTTCTTGGCTAAAAATAAAGACAGACGGCTTTTCTTTTTCTCGACCAAAGCCAAAAAATTGTACACGGAAATCAAGT
>JAISEH010000139.1 GCA_031264205.1 Candidatus Margulisiibacteriota bacterium | reverse complement strand
TCTGCCACATATACGGCTTCTTCGGTTTCCGAGCCGGTCAAAACGAAACTGCATTTTTCGCCGCCGAGTTTGTCAGTCCAGAGATTTTTTTCTTTGCGCAGAGAATTGTTTTTGATGACCGCATTAGCGGCGTTGAGTATGTTGGCTGTCGAGCGGTAATTCTGCTCCAGCAAAACGACTTTGGCTTGAGGGTAGTCCTGTTCAAAATTTAAAATATTGGTGATATCCGCGCCGCGCCAGGAATAAATATTTTGGTCATTGTCGCCGACGACGCAAATGTTTTGCCGCTTGGCGGCCAGCAGTTGGATGAGCGTATACTGCGCGCGATTGGTGTCCTGATATTCATCAACCAAAATATATTCAAACTGTTCCTGATAACGCGCTAAAATTTCAGGATTTTTTTGCAGCAATTCAATGGCCAAAAGCAGCATGTCGTCAAAATCCACGGCGTTATTTTGGCGCAAAGTGTCCTGATATTGCCGATAAATTTTCGCGATCATTTCCTGCACATCATATTGCGCGTCGGCGGCATACTCCTGCGGCGAAAGCATTTTGTTTTTGGCCTGACCGATTTGCTGCAAGACTTTGGCCGGCGTGATTTTTTTATTCTCGTCCAGCCCCTGCGCGCGCAAAATATTTTTGATCACAGCCGTCTGATCAGCATCATCGTAAATAACGTAATTACTGTTGTAGCCGGACAATAAATGAATATGCCGGCGCAGTATCTTGCCGCAAATATGGTGAAATGTACCGATCCACGGCAATTTGGCGCCGATCCGTGTTTCCATTTCCCGCGCGGCTTTGTTGGTAAATGTGACGGCCAAAATGCGGTCGGAAAAAATATTTTTTTCCGTCAGCAAATATTTGATCCGCGTGGTCAGGACGCGCGTTTTGCCGCTGCCGGCGCCGGCGATGATCATAAGCGGGCCTTCGGTATGCAGCACGGCTTCTTTTTGTTTGTTATTCAAAGTTTCCAGCATGGGGAAAAGATATTAGCATATTTTTGCTTCAGCCTTAACTTCACACTTCGGACGCTTCGCAACTTGGCATTTTTCTTGCAGTTATACCTATATATGACTTGGCAAAAAAGTTCGAAGTTTTTGTGCAAGCTTGCGACCGAGCACGGCTTTTAATGGAACCGAGCTTTCAAGGTTCCATTTTGGAACCTTGAAAAAAGGAAAAGGCTCAAACATTAAATATTTGCCATATGCTTTTACCGAACAAGGTGTAGCTATAAAGAAAAAATACGGCTTTTTAGCAGACAGAGAGAATTAAATATGCACATTATTCTAGCGGCTTTGTTTTATTTCGCCGGTGTTTTTTTAGCGGCCTGTTTTAATCTTTACGCAGTTCTGTTTTTGGCCGGACTTTGTCTATTTTGCCACTGGCGTAAATCTTGGCGTTGGTTTTTTCTCCTGTTTTTATTTTTTGGTCTGGCACGTACCGGTTATCATCAAGCGGCGCTGGCGGCTAAATTGGCCGCGGCAGAGAATTGGCGGCCGGAAATCCTGCGCTTGCGCATTGTTTCCGACATACAATATAAAGAAGACACGGCGGTTTTTACAGCGCGCGTAAATGGCTACAAAATCATGGCACGTTTGCGCGGCGCGGAAAACCTGCGTTACGGCGACGAACTCACTTTGCGTAAATATCGTTTGTTTCCACTGCGCCTCAAACGTAATTTTTTTATTACTGGTTATGATGATTATCTGTACACGCACGGCTATGCTTTGCGTTTGAATGCCGACGCGCACGATATTGCGGAGCGTCAGGCGCGGCGGTCGCTGTTCGGTCTGGCCATAGACTGCAAGAACAAATTTGTGCAGGTGCAAAAGCAGACTTTGCCTGAGGAGCAGGCGCGGATAATGTGCACGTTTTTATTTGGCGCGGCTTCTGCGGCGCTCGACAGCGACACCATGACGGAATACCGCCGCGCCGGTGTGATCCATTTGCTGGTCGTTTCGGGAATGCATATCACCCTGTTCGTGGCTTTGTTGCAAAGTTTAAGCGGCTGCTTACGTTTGCGGCCGTGGCCGTCTTTTTGGCTGATCACGCTGGTCAATGTTTTGTTTATTTTCGCGGTGGGCGCCGGGCCGTCGGTAGGCCGCGCCGGACTTATGGCCGAGATCGCTTTGCTGGGCAGGACAGTGCAACGCCGGACAGACGCTTACAATACGCTGATACTTTCCGGTCTGGGCTTATGCCTCTGGGACCCGCTGCTGGTTTTTGATGTCGGTTTTCAATTGTCTTTTGCCGCGACTTTTTCTTTGCTGTTTCTCGTGCCGGTCTTGACCGAGAGGCTAACTTTCCTGCCGCGTTTTTTTCGCGAACTGATCGCCGTGTCCACCGCGCCGTTGCTGCTGACCACGCCGCTGTGTGTTTATTATTTCGGTGGCGTTTCGCTGGGCGCCTTGTTTTTGAATATGCTGGTACTGCCATGGGTGGAAACGCTGACTTATCTGGGCTTTATTTCTTCATTTGTCGGCCTGCTGTCCCTGCCGCTGGCGATGCTCTTGAACACTGTGAGTTACGGACTTTTTGTTTTGCTGGACTGGCTGGTCGGCATTTTTGCGCACACCTATATTGATCTGCCGCAAATTCCGCTGGCGCTGCTTTTTCTGGCTTCCGGTTGGTCTTTTATTTTTGCGCTCTGGCCGCGCTGGCTCGGCAAATACACCTTGATTTTAAGCGTGTTTATTTTGGGCTGGTGCTGGTATCCCGGATCGCATAATTTGCGTGTCTTTTTTCTCGATGTCGGGCAGGGCGACTGTATACTCTTGACGCGCCGCAAAAAAGCGCTGGTCATAGACTGCGGTTCGGAATCCGGCAGTGCGGCTGGCGAGACGCTCAGGCAGACTTTGCTGAAGCTTGGCATTGCTTGGCCGGATGTTTTGCTGACACACGCGCATGCAGATCATTACAACGGCCTGCTGGATTTGCCGCGGATCAAAACGCTGGTCTTGCCGGACAGCGCGCCGGAATGGCTGGCTGGACAGCTAACAGACAAAGCCAAATATTTAAACGGCGAGCTGCCTTTTGTGGAAATACACCGCGCCGCGCGAATTGACGAAAAAAATGAAAATAATAATTCCATTTTCGCCGTGCTGACGCAGGGAGATTTCCGCGCGCTGTTTACCGGCGACGCCGAAGCTGCAGTGGAAGAAAAATTTTTGGACATTTTGCCGGAAGCGGATTTGCTCAAAGCCGGACATCACGGCAGTAAAACTTCTTCCAGCGCAGATTTTTTAGCGGTGGTGAGACCGGATAATACGATCATCTCCTGCGGCGCGAACAACAAATACCGCCATCCTAATAAAGAAGCGCTAGACAAGTTAAGTGTCTGGGGTAATGTCTGGCGTACGGACACCGATGGCGCGGTTATGGTGACGATCTATCCGCAGAGCTACCGCGTCGAAACCAGCGCGACCGAACGGCGTGCGGATTTTCCTATTCGCGCGAAGTATTTTTGAGCGGAATTAATCCAAAAATTTTGCAACACTTGAAAATAACTTACGATATATTTGAGGTATAACTTTGTTATTTGTGAGTATAAGATATATAGTATAATGCAAGGAAAAAAATGAA
>JAISEH010000125.1 GCA_031264205.1 Candidatus Margulisiibacteriota bacterium | reverse complement strand
TCCTGACGGGCAGATCGTTATTGTGCCGGAGGAACGCTATGTGCCGGACATTCAAAAACAATGTAAAGATTTGACCGGCGCGCCGCGCGAGGTGGAGATACTGGCCGAGCCTTTTGGCTGCAACACCGCCGCCGCGGTGGGGCTTTGCGCTCTGTACGCGCGGCAAAAAACCAATGACGAAAAAACTGTGCTTTTTTTTCTGCCGGCGGATCACATCATGGACCAAAATATTTTCGGCCAGTTGTTCCGGCAGGCGGTCGCGCGCGCGGCCGACGGCAAAATAATCACGCTCGGCATCACGCCGGACCGGCCGGAAACCGGTTACGGCTACATCCAGACCAGCGGCCAGGGCGATAAATTGTCCGTGCAGGCTTTTGTGGAAAAACCCGATTTGCCGACCGCGCAAAAATATCTGGCCGCGGGCAATTATTTTTGGAATGCCGGCATGTTCGTGATGCGCATCGACACAGCTTTGCAAGCGTTGGAACGCGACGCGCCGGAAATTTACCGCGCGCTGCTCGGCGTCGATTTTACCAAAAATCTTTCCGCGGAGATCGCGCGTCAGTATCAGATCATCAAAGATAAAAAGCAAAATATTTCTATCGACTATGCGGTCATGGAAAAAGAAGCGGCCAATATGGAGCTGCTGCCCGCGCCGACCGCTCTGGCGTGGAATGATGTCGGTGGCTGGATCGCTCTGCGCAAATATTATCCGCCGGACGCGCAAAACAATTTGGTTTTAAATTACGCGCGCGAAAAAATCGAGATTTCCGGTCTGCATGATTTGCTAGTCGTGAATACAGAAAACGGTATTCTGCTCTGTCCGCAGACTCAGGCACAGCGAGCCAAAGAAATTATCGCGGGCTTAGAAAAAAAACTGACCGCGGAAACCATAGACTGCCAAAACGTGATTATCGAAAATCTTGCGGAGCGTTATATTGGCGTGATCGGATTGACCGGAGTTAAAGTAAATTACCGCGCTGGCTGGCTGGAAATCAAAAAACTGTAAAGCTCCTTATCTTGTCCGCTGGTGAGCTGGCGCAGCATTTTCAGCAGGATTTTGCGGGACTTGTGATCCAGCTGACCGAGCCGCTCCAGTAACTCTTGTTCATTGGCCGGAGAGACGGCACGCGCGGTGGTTTTAGGTTTGGCTTTGGCAAAGTCTTTAAACCACCAGTTCATGTCCAGACCGTAAGCTTGATTGATCCGGATCAGCGTGGCCAGATGCGGCAATTGCTGGCCTTTGAGCAGTCGATAATACTGAGCGTAATCCAAATCCAAAAAATCGGCGCTTTCTTCCAGAGTCTTATGGTTTTTGGAGCGCAATTGTCCCAGTTTTTTGCTGATCAAGGTTTTCAGATTTTGCTCAACGGCTTTACTGTCCATATGACATATCCTTTCTTATGTGATTTGCTCATAAGTGTAACAATTGGCCTAGTTTGCGTTATTGATAATATGCATATTGCATTTCATCATAAATAATGTTATAATTATGGCCACTAATCTAAAGGGGGTATGTTTATGGCAAACGATTACACAGACAGTTATGATGGGATCGCAACAGGCGCGCCGCTCTCGGCGGCAAAGATGACCGCGGCGCTGAATACCAAGGAAAAGGTGGCGAATAAAGTAACCAGTTTATCCAGTACAATTACTGACATCGAGTATCCCTCAGCCAAAGCGGTTTATGACTTTACGGTACATCAGTCTGGCGTGCAAACGATAACTGGTGTTAAGACTTTTGGCACAGCGACCGAGGCTGCTGAGCCGCTACTGGGCATGGCTAAAACAGACGCCGCTACCAATAGCGGCACAAAATTCGCTTCCGAAGCGCAGGTTTATAGCCTTGCGCAGGAGCTGGCGGCGGCATTATTGCCGGTAGGCATAATACTGGCTATGTCCGCAAGCAGCTGGACGAACGCTGGCGTAGCTTTCCAAAGTAAATGGCGTGTCTGTGACGGCACAGGTGGCGCGCCGGACTTGCGCGGTCGGTTTCTACGCGGCGGGACAAGTAGCGACGCCGCGATCGGCGGCGCGGACAGCCGAAGTTTTACTATAGGAACTGGAAACCTGCCCAATCATACACATACGGTTAATGATCCGGGACATAGACATTCTCTTAGCGGCGCTCATTCAGATACTGATGGCGCTGCTAATGGAAGTAAATCTGTTGGTGGATCAGATGATGCCGTCCCTTATACTGGTTCTTCCGGAACGGGCATCTCTGTTACTGGCGGCGGAAAAGCGACTCCCGATCAAATCACAATAAACACTGTACCGAGTTATTACACGGTCATTTATATAATGAAAATAGCTTGACCATAGGCGCACGAGCGGGGAAATGCTTTACAAGTATACTTGCAAATATACTTATTTGTGGTATAATAACTGCTGAGGTGATTTTATGCCACAAATTTCTTTGTATATAGATAGTGATACTTTGAATAAAATCACAAAATCAGCACGGCAAGACAAACTTTCTGTTTCTAAATGGGTGGGGGCTAATTTGCAGAGGATAGTTGCTGAAACCTATCCGCCGGGTTTCTTTGATTTGTTTGGCTCGATTAAAGACAGTTCTCTGTTGGAGCCACCGGAAATTCCTGTTCATTACGATATTCCACGGGTGCGGATATGATCTATTTTCTGGACACTGATACCTGTATTTATTTTCTAAACGGCGCTTATCCAAAATTGACTGAACATTTTCAGGCAGTGTCTCCCTTGGATATTAAAATACCAGCCATAGTTAAGGCCGAGTTGTTGTTTGGCGTGGAAAAAAGCAGGCAGAGAAAAACGAACAGAGAAAAATATGAGCGTTTTTTGCAGGCCTTTGCCACAGTTGGTTTTGGGGACGCGGCGGCGGAAATTTATGCTGTGCTTAGAAATAAATTGGAAAAAACCGGCAAACTTATCGGCCCTAATGACCTGTTAATTGCTTCTATTGTTCTGGCTGCTGGCGGTACATTGGTGACGCATAACAAACGCGAATTTAAACGTGTGCCGAACTTGTTGATTGAAGATTGGACTATTTGATCTACAACTCCCAATTTGGCTGAGCCTGTATATTCAGCGGGGCGAAATCTTTTTTCTGCCATTGTTGCACAGCCGCGCCGGCGATCATCGCCGCGTTGTCCGTACAAAACTTTAAGTCCGGCAAATGCACGCGCCGTCCCTGCAGTTCGCCTTCTGCGGCCAGCGTACGGCGCAGGGTTTGATTGGCCGCCACACCGCCAGCCAGATAAATATGCTCGATATTGTGTTTTTGCGCGGCAGCCAGCGTATTGGCTACAAGTGTCTCGACGACGGTTTTTTGAAAAGCCGCGCAGACATCTTCGGCGCGCGCTTTAGGGTTTTGCCGGCAATAATTCAGCACATTGGTTTTTAAGCCACTGAAACTAAAATCAAATTCGCTTTCCGGCGCGCGGATCCTGGCTTTGCTGAATTTTATGGCGTTCGGATTGCCGCTCTGCGCTAGTGTGTCCACAAGCGGGCCACCCGGATAACCGAGTCGCAGCACACGCGCCGCTTTGTCGTAAGCTTCTCCCGCCGCGTCATCGATAGTCCGGCCAATAGTTTGATACTGACCGGCCGCGCTGGTGATGACGAGCTGCGTGTGGCCGCCGCTGACCAGCAAGCACAAAAAAGGATAGGGTATGTCCATTTTTTCCTGC
>JAISEH010000131.1 GCA_031264205.1 Candidatus Margulisiibacteriota bacterium | reverse complement strand
AGACTTTCCGTGACAGATTATATTTTTCAGATTGGCGTGCGGTATCTGAATATTCCGATAATGTGCCTTGCGGTCGGCGCCGTGCTGACGCGGAAAAAATCATAGAACAATATGCATATTAACCTTTGTGAATCTTTGTGATTTATACCGAACATTACGCACTTTTTTCCCCAGATTGCAAGAAGTTTTTAAAATGATACACTAATAAAATATGAACAATCAGGTATCGCTGGGCTTGTCTTTCACCGCCGGACTGCTTTCTTTTTTCTCGCCTTGCGTTCTGCCGCTGCTCCCTTCGTATCTTTGTTTGCTGGGCGGCTTTACTCCCGAACAACTCAAGCAAGACGCGCCGCCGCTGAACGGCTATTTCCTATCCCGGACTCTCGGTTTTATCTGCGGCTTTAGTCTGGTGTTTATCGCTTTGAGCCTGCTTTTCGCTAGCGGATTTTCTTTGCTGGGCGGCGCGGCGCTGTACATACGCTGGCTGGCCGGTCTGGTCATCATCGCGCTGGGCTTGAATATTTTGTTTGATTTTCTGGCTTTCCTGAATTACGAAAAACGCTTCCACTTCGCGCGCTGGCCGCGGGGCACGGGCGGAGCTTTGCTGGCCGGTCTGGCTTTTGGCGCCGGCTGGACACCCTGCATCGGCCCGATACTGGCCAGTATTTTGCTGCTGGCCGGACAGAGCGGACAGGCCGGCGCGGCGGCTTTGTATCTGACAGCGTATTCCGCCGGTCTGGGACTGCCTTTCCTGCTGGCGGCGCTTTTTCTGGAACGCTTCTGGCGTGTGACCTCACGCTTGCGGACGGCGTTGCCGATCATTCAGAAAATCAGCGGTGTTTTGTTGATAGTCATTGGCCTGCTGGTGCTGACCGGACATTTGCAGGCCTTGACCGTGCTGTTAAACAAATAAATTTAAGGAGGGTTTTTTATGAAGTTTTTTGTGCGTAAAATATTTTTGGTTTCTTGTCTGGTTTCTTTAAGTCTGGCTGCTGGTGATAAGGCCTCGCCGAATATTTCTGTCACGCCGGAAGTGCGTCAGGCTTTTGCCTCGGCCAATGTGCCGGTCTTGCGGAAAACGCGTCCGGCTGCTGATTTTACTGTGCCGCTGGTGTCCGGCAGCACGCGGAACATTCAGGAGCTGTCCGGCAAAGTGGTGTTTTTAAATTTTTGGGCGAGCTGGTGCGGACCCTGCGAGGATGAAATGCCGTCCATGGAAAGGCTCTACCAGAAATTTAAAGCGCAGGGACTGGAAATGCTGGCGGTAAATTATCAGGATGAGCCGGAAGTCGTGCGCGATTTTATGACGGAGCATAAACTTTCTTTTCCGGCCGGACTGGATGCTTCCGGCAAAATAACCACGCGGCTTTACGGGGTCAATGCTTTTCCGACGACATATATTATTGACCGGCAAGGACGGATCATCGTCAGAGTGATCGGCAGCATGGAATGGGACACACCGGAGATCATGGCGGCGCTGGAAGTATTGCTGAAACAAAAATAAACAATAATTATGCGTGATTTTTTGTGGGCGGCTGGCGGCACCGGTTTTATATTTTTAATGACCTGTCTGGGCGCGGCGCTGGTTTTCTTTTTTCGCCAGCAGACGAGCCGGATGATGCAGACTTTGGTCCTCGGCTTTGCGGCCGGCGTGATGATCGCCGCTTCTGTATTTGGCCTGCTGGTGCCGGCGATCGAGGAGACAACAGCGGCCGGACAAATCGGCTGGTTGCCTGCCGCCGGCGGTTTGGTCATCGGCGTGCTTTTTTTGTACGGGCTGGACAGATTTATTCCGCATCTGCACGCTTTCACCAATGTGCGCGAGGGCGTATCCAATTCGCTGAAGCGGACGACCTTACTGATCTCGGCGGTGACCCTGCACAATATTCCGGAAGGCATGGCGGTCGGTCTGGCTTTTGCACTGGCGGCGCAGCACGGCGGCGAACCGGCGTTGTACATGTCCGCGCTGGCTCTGGCTCTAGGTATCGGCATTCAAAATTTTCCGGAAGGCGCCGCGGTTGCTTTGCCGCTCCGGCAAGAGGGTTTGCCGGCCGGCCGGGCTTTTTTACTGGGTTGCGCGTCGGGCGCGGTCGAGCCGCTATTCGGTCTGCTGGTGGTGTTCGCGGCCGGTTTGATCGCGCCGTACATGCCGTGGCTGCTGGCTTTTGCGGCGGGAGCTATGCTCTATGTGGTCGTGGAGGAATTGATCCCGGAAGCGCGTCTGGGTGAACATTCCAATCTGGGCACGCTGGCGGTCATGGGCGGATTTTTGCTGATGATGATCTTGGATGTAGCGCTGGGCTAAATGGCGAATTAGATTTTTTTATTCCCGCAATGATTTTTTCCGGTCTTACTGCCAGCCCGCTGGCTATGGCGAACAATATAGAAACGGACGGATTGCTCCGTCCGGTCTCGCAACGCTGGAGATATTTAAAATTGATGTCCGCCGCCGCGCTCAACTGCTCGATAGTCAGTCCCTGGCGTTCACGCAGGGACCGGAGCCGTCTGCCCAGAGCCAGCAATAGTTTTTTATCCGGCTTGTGCGGTTTTTCATATCGAGCCACTGATTAGTTCCTTTCACTTGCAAAATCTTATATCCGTGATATGCTTATCTACACCACTAATCAGTGGTATAAATAAAACAAGGGGGCATATTTATGGCTAATAATTACACAGAAAGTTTTGCGGGGGATCCGTATTATATTTTAAAAGGCGAACAACTTTCCGCGGCGGGCATGACCGCGGCGCTAAATACTAAAGAAAAAGTGGCGAATAAAAAGGACACTGTAAACAATGATTCTACAGAATATCCTTCATCGAAAGCAGTCTATGATAGTTTGAATGAAATGAACAACAAGCTGGCTATATTAAATTCATTGAGCACATTGGGCTTTTTCCCGAGAGGCACAATACTTCCCTTTAGCTCCACCGCTTGGGACGAGGCCAGTGCGGATTTCAAGAAGATCTGGAAAATTTGCGATGGTCAGAACGGCACGCTCAATCTTGTTAATAAATTTATACGTGGTGGCGCCTACGCTGATTATGGCCACACCGGCGGTACGGACACAGCACAGTTACCATATCATGCACACGAGGTGTACGATCCCGGCCACGGACATGGTGTTAATGATCCAGGGCACACCCACAATTGGGTCAGGGACAATGCCGGTGGAACTAGATACGAATGGGGACTCTGGCCCGACTATGGAAATTGTTATCTCATGCGGGGTGTTTCAAATGTTTCAATACAGAACGGTGGCACAAACATTTCCATAAATCCTGCCGGCGGGGAAGCCGACAATCGTCCGGCTTTTTGCACTGTGATTTTCATTGAAAAAATAATGCCCTAGCTGGGCTGAAGCTAGAGGGGCGTTTGTTTTTATTTTGACGCGTTAACGAGTTATTGCATAGAAAGAGGTCAAACAAGAATTACCCGCCAGATAATGTTAGAATGAGTCCATGTTAAATGTGTTTTCTCAAGAGCAGAAAATAGAAAAAATCCTTGCCAGCTTGTATGTAGAAAATCCGTCTGGCACTATCTCTGTTCAAAAGGAATGGCAAAGAAAATTAAATGCTGTATTAGAAGAACAATATCGTTGCGAGTCTAGAGATAAGTTCAATGCCAGACTTGATAATTTTTACCTAGAAGTGAAAAACAATCTCTTAACTGCTATTTGCGGAGAAATTGGTAATAACGCTTTCGACCATAACCTCGGAGACTGGAGAGATATTTCCGGTCTTTATTTTAACTGGCAAATAAAAGGATTTGTGTTGCTTGTTGATCGAGGAGTTGGTGTGCGCAAAACGTTGAGCAAAGTAAGACCGAATATTGGTTCTGACGAAGAGGCTTTGCGGATTGCTTTTACCGAAAGAGTATCAGGTAGGAGTCCGGAAAAAAGAGGTAATGGATTGAAATTCGTAGCCAAAATAGTAACGGAACAAAATTGGGATTTATATTTTCAATCCGGCAAAGGTTTTTGTGAGATATCCGGCGGCAAAATAAATTTCGGCAAAACGGAAAGACAATCCGCCAATGTTGGTAGTGTGGCATTGACTACCAATCAAGTTTTTCCGACAAAAAGAGAAGATACTGTATTTGGTTGTGTAGTTTTGCTAAAATATAAATAGGAGTTACTTATGAAGATCGATGTTAAAAAATACGGGAAAATTCTTGTTTCCAGACCGGCAGGCAGGGAGGCTTTTTTTGCCACGGATAGTTATTTATTATCAAATATTGTACCGCAGGAAGAAATTGTTATTGATTTCGCTGGGGTTGACGTGCTGACACCGTCTTGGGCAGACGAATTTATAACGCAAATAAAAGAAAAATATACTAACAATAAAATAATTTTTACCAACGATACAAACTCGTCGGTCAAAGAAACTTTAGCCATTATCTAGCTCGTCTAGTAAACAGCTGTGCGGTTATTGTTATTTTGTAAATTAGATAATAAGATACATCTGTCTCATTCCCCGATAGCTAACAGCGCCCGCTAACACGGCCGCTGTTTCATGTAACGTGTTGTAGTTATTGTTAATTTCTAGTTTAGATAATAGAATATACCTGTTTTTCGTTCCCCGATAGCTCAGTCGGTAGAGCAAATGACTGTTAATCATTGGGTCGTAGGTTCGAGTCCTACTCGGGGAGCTTGTAGCGCAAAGTCGTCCTACTCACGGCGCTCACTTCGTGAGCTTGTGGGTCTCACTTAACTTCGCTACGCTTGTTAAGTTCGACGCGGGGAGCCAACTCAATATCTGGAATGTTGGCCTGTTTCTGGAGGCTATACTACTTTCCTAAAATTTAGTAAAATACCTGAACGAGGAGGTACTTATGTCAAAAAAGAACAAAGCTGCTCGACCATTTGAGGATAATAAAATCCGCGCGGTATGGAATGAGAAAGAAGGAGAATGGTATTTCTCGATTGTCGATTTCATCAGAGCCGTGACAGGCAGCCCCAATCCAAATAATTATTGGAAAACTTTAAAGCACCGGCTGGAGCAGGAAGATTGCCGGGTGATTACAAATTGCCACCAGCTGAAAATGCAGTCAGCGGACGGCAAGTTTTATATGACCGATGTGGCGAACACCGAACAGCTTTTGAGAATGATACAATCCACATCTTCACCGAAGGCCGAGTTGTTCAAACGCTGGCTGGCCATGGTCGGCAAAGAACGTGTGGATGAAACCATAGCCCTGGAGCTGACCATAGATCGCGCTTTAAGGACTTATTTGAAAAGAGGTTATAGCGCGGAATGGATTACCCAGAGATTGCAGAATGTGCAAGATGGCAAGGACTTGCAGACCAAAAGCAAAACACAGGGTTTTGAGTATGCTATTTTGACGAACGAAATGAAGCAGGCTTGGTCTGCCGCCGGAAATTATAAAAAATGCAAGGGCGCCAAGAAAGGACCTCAGCGCGCCGATGTAGGCTCGCTGGGGTTATTATTCGATATGTTGTCAGAAGCCACAGCGCCTGAATTGTCCGAAAAAAGGAATCCGGTTCCTTTTGAAGAGATTCGCCAGATCATGCGTAAAGAATACAGCAATGCCAAAAAAGAGAATGTGGAGGAGATTGCCAGCGGACGGGTGATCACTCCGAAAAACGTTGTGGATTTCACCAAAGTTTTGGGCACGATTATTGAAGATGTGGACAAAAATAAAAAAGAAAAAGTAAATAAATAAAACCAACATGATACTTGAGCCGCGCCGATCTTAATTTGGAAATTTCAGCGCTTGTACTTGTCTTATCAGTAAAATTTATGCTTTAATTATACTATGGATGGGGCTTCTATAGTAGCAACGCTGAT
>JAISEH010000123.1 GCA_031264205.1 Candidatus Margulisiibacteriota bacterium | reverse complement strand
TATTGTTGATCGTTTGGTGCGCGAATTCAA
Source organism: Candidatus Margulisiibacteriota bacterium (assembly GCA_031264205.1). Classification (GTDB taxonomy): domain Bacteria; phylum Margulisbacteria; class Termititenacia; order Termititenacales; family Termititenacaceae; genus Termititenax. The sequence continues at coordinate 3,240 of JAISEH010000123.1, read as the reverse complement.
AGTCGAGGCCAATGTCGGCAAGCCGCAGGTGGCTTACCGCGAGACTATCCGCAAATCGGTCGAGCAGGAAGGCAAGCACATCAAGCAGTCCGGCGGACACGGACAATACGGTCATGTCTGGTTGCGCATTGAACCCAATGAAAAAGGCAAAGGCTACGAATTTGTCAATGAAATTGTCGGCGGCGTCGTGCCGCGTGAGTTCATCACTCCGGTGGACAAGGGCGCGAAAAATGCTCTGGCTTCCGGCGTGCTGGCCGGTTTTCCGTTGGTCGATGTGAAAGTCTCGCTGTTCGACGGGTCTTATCATGATGTGGACTCTTCGGATATTGCTTTCCAGCTGGCGGCCAATCTGGCGATCAAAGAAGGCATACCGAAATGCCATCCGGTTTTGTTGGAGCCGGTCATGAAAGTCGAAGTCGAAGTGCCGGAAGTTAATTCCGGCGACGTGATCGGTGATTTGAGCAGCCGCCGTGGCCGCATCGAAGGCATGGAGTCTATGCGCGGCGCGCAGATCATCAAGGCCAAAGTTCCGCTGGCGGAGATGTTCGGTTACTCTACAGATCTGCGCAGCAAAACGCAAGGACGCGGCACTTACACGATGGAGTTTTCCGATTACGAGGAAGCGCCGAAAAATGTTACCGAAACGATTGTCAGCAAATACAAGGGAAATTAATTTAGAGAGGATATACTGTGGTAGCCAAAGCAAAAACTAAAACGACTTCCAATCACACGGTGCGGATCAAGCTGCGGTCTTTTGACCACGCTTTGCTGGATCAGTCTTCCGGCAAGATCGTGCACACCGCGCAGCGTTCCGGCGCCAAAGTGCTGGGGCCGATACCGCTGCCGACGGACATCAAACGCTGGACGGTTTTGAAGTCACCGCACGTGAATAAAAATTCCGGCGAGCATTTTGATTTGCGCGTGCACAAACGGCTGATCGACATTATCGATCCGCCGGCCACCACTATCGACGCGCTGACCAAGCTGGATTTGCCGGCCGGCGTAGACATCGAGATCAAGAGTTAAGAGAGGACTGACATGAAAAGTTTACTGGGCAGAAAGATCGGCATGACACAGATTTTCACCGAAGACGGCCGCGCGCAAGCGGTCACCGCGGTGGAATGCGGTCCGTGCGTGGTTTTGCAGGCCAAGAAAAAAACGGAAAAAGACGGCTACGCGGCGCTGAAGCTGGGTTTTCTCGATCGGAAAAAATCCGACAAAGCCGGTCTGGGCGTCGCCAAAAAAGTCGGCTTGGAAAAAGCCAAAAAACATGTGCGGGAAGTACGCGTGCCGGACGCGCTGGATATTCCGGCGGGCAGCGTTTTGGATTGCTCTATTTTTGCGGCTGGCGAAAAAATTTCAGTGACCGGTACGAGCATCGGCAAAGGTTTTCAGGGCGCGATCAAGCGGCACGGTTTCACGATCGGTCCGCGCAGCCACGGTTCCAAAAACAACCGCATCACCGGTTCGCAGCGTTTTATGGACCGCGGTGGACGTATTCCCTGCGGCGCCAAAATGCCTGGACAAATGGGCAACGCGCGTGTTACAATCCGCGGCCTTAAGGTTGTAGAAGTCTTAAGCGATAAAAACGTTATTCTTGTCAGCGGCGCTATACCGGGCCCGAAAAACGGGTTGGTTGTTGTAAGCAACCATCATGCCGAATACGACGCTGGGAAAATAGCTGCAAAATAATAAGAGGTTTAGGCAATGACGTCAGAAGTAAAAGTTTTTGATCTGGCCGGCAAGGCTGTTGGGTCATTGACGTTGAGTGAAAAAGTTTTCGGCGTGAAAGTGAACAAAGGTTTGCTGCATCAGGCCGTGTTGAGTTATTTGGCGACGGCGCGTTCCGGCACGCACAGTACTTTGACCAAGTCCGAAGTGCGCGGCGGCGGCAAGAAGCCGTTTGCCCAAAAAGGCACTGGCAATGCCAGACGCGGCTCCAGCCGTTCTCCGTTGATCCCGGGTGGCGGCGTGTCTATGGGTCCCAAACCGCGCGATTATGCTTTCTTTTTGAGCAAGAGCATGAAAAAAGCGGCGCTGCGTTCGGCGCTGACGGACAAAAAAGAAAACATGGTCGTTTTGAAAAATTTGGATATCGCGCAGCCCAAGACCAAAGAAATGCAGGCGGTTTTGCGGAATTTTAAAACGGAAGCCAAAGCTTTGTTTGTCGATGAAGTGATCACGGAAAACGCGGCCAAAGCCGGCCGGAATATTCCGACACTCAAAACCGAGAGCGTCAAAAATATTTCGGTGTATGCTTTGCTGAAATACGACAAATTTTTCGTGACCGAAGCGGCGGTGCGTAAACTGGAGGAAACGTTAGGATGAGCGTTTACGAAGTGTTGGTCAAGCCGGTGGTGACGGAAAAAAGCAGCGCCGAGCTGGGCAAAAATATTTATACATTTATTGTAGACCGTCGGGCGACCAAGGTTGACGTGCGCAACGCGGTGGAAAAAATTTACAGCGTCAAAGTGGCCAAAGTCAACACGCAAAATGTTTCCGGCAAAAAACGGCATTACGGCCGTATCGCCGGACAGGAGTCAGACCGGAAAAAAGCGGTGGTCTATCTCCAGGCCGGCCAAAAAATTGACGCGCTGTTAGGGTAACGGGAGTAAAAATGGGAGTAAGAAGACTAAAACCAATTTGCAATGCCAGCAGAAACACTATTCTGTATGATTTTGCGGAGATCACGACGGACAAGCCGGAGAAGAGTTTGCTGACTGTCGCCAGAAAAACTTCTGGCCGCAACAATCAAGGCAAGATCACCTGCCGGCACAAAGGCGGCGGCCATAAAAACTTTTTCCGCAAAATTGATTTCAAGCGCGAAAAAGACCAAATTCCCGCCAGAGTTGTTTCTATAGAATATGACCCCAACCGCACCGCGCGTATCGCGCTTTTGAGTTATGCCGACGGCGAAAAAAGATACATTTTGGCACCGCGTGGCTTGAAGGTAAACGACACTGTGCAGTCCGGCGCGGACGCCGATATTCATGCGGGCAATGCTTTGCCGCTGGGCGCGATACCGGTGGGCACTGTCGTGCACAATGTGGAGTTGACCGCCGGCAAAGGCGCGCAACTGGCGCGTTCGGCTGGTGTGGCGATTCAGTTGATGGCCAAAGAGGGCGATTACGCCGTGTTGCGTTTGCCGTCTTCCGAGCTGCGTTTGGTGCGCCAGGAATGTCGCGCGACTATCGGCGTGGTGTCCAATGAAGATCATTTCAATATCAAGCTGGGCAAGGC
>JAISEH010000120.1 GCA_031264205.1 Candidatus Margulisiibacteriota bacterium | reverse complement strand
GATTGCTCTCGCGCATACTTTCCAGCTCACCGCCGATGTCCATGCGATACTGACCGGGTAGTTGATAATCCGCCAGCGCGGCTCTGGCCTGCTCCGACACTTTGCCGACTGAATAGCCGGGCGCGGCGTCAGCCACCACGCGTACCAAGCGCGCTTGATTTTCCCGCTCGATCGTCACCGGCCCCAGAGCATCGCTGATCTGCGCGATCTCGCCCAAACGCACTGTAAATCCCGACGGCGAAGTCAGCTGAATATTGCCGACAGCCTGCGCGTTGACAAAACGGTCGCGATCGTAAATCACACGAATATCAAAATCATCGCCAAACTGCGTGTCAGTGTACGGCGTGGCCACCAGACCGGTCAGCGTAGTGCGGATAGTGTTTCCGACTTGCTCGGCGGACAGACCATAATTGCTCATTTTGGCGCGGTCCAGCGCGATCTGCAATTCCGGCCGCGAAAGGTCCAGCGAAGTGTTGAGATTGGTCAGGCCTTCCAGCGCGCGCAGACGCTCCATAACTTCCGCGGCATATTGATCAAGTTTCTGAATATCCGGCCCGAAAATTTTGATCTCCAGAGCTTCTTCGGTCGCGCCGACACGCAGGCCGCGCAAACGCGCTTTGGTCACGCGGATTTCCGCGCTGGTATTTTCATATTTTTTTATAAGCTCGCGTATCCTGTCGATCGAAATATTAGTACTGCCTTTGCGCTGCGCCAGAGGCACCAGCTGAATATTGAGGCGCGCTTGATTGGAATACTGTGCCACATTGCCGCCAAACCACGCGCCGCCGGTCGATGAATACAAAGTCTGCACATCTTCATCGGCATCTAAAATTCGTTTTTCCAGATCGCGTGTCAGCGTGTCAGTCACATGCAAAGCCGTGCCCTGCGGAAAATACACGCTGATATTGATACGGCCGTCGTCGATTTGCGGCAAAAATTCCGAGCCGGAAGTATGAAAACTAAAATAAGTCAGCGCGCCCAAAATTACCAGCAAAAACACTATGCCCCAGCGCAGACGCAGAGCGGGCTTGAGCAGGCGAATATACAACGCGGTCAGGCCGTTCATAAAATGCCTGTCATTCTCGCCGCGTTTGCGCGAAAATCTGGTCAGTCTGGCGGTCAAAGTCGGCACGACGGTCAGAGCCGTGATCAGCGAAGCGACTATGGCCACAGATATGGTAATAATCAAATCTCTAAACAAAAGCACCGCGATGCCGCTGATCATAATAAAAGGCATCACCGAAGCCAGATTGGTCAGCGTGGAAGCCGCGACCGCCGAGCTGATCTCAGTGCTGGCCTCTTCCGTGGCGGTCAGAATATTCTCGTGTTTGAGCTGCTGATGGCGTGTGATATTTTCGAGCATGACGATAGAGTTATCCAGCAGCATACCGATGCCCAAGACCAGACCACCCAAGCTGATCATATTGATATTGATGCCGAACATCGACATAAAGAAAAATGTGGCCAGCAACGACACCGGCATAGCCAGAGTCACAATAAACGTGCGGATAAAACTGCGCAGGAAAAGATAAACCACAATAATAGTCAGCAGTCCACCAAACAGCAATGAAGAACTGACGCTCTGAATTGAATTGATAATATAGTAAGACTGATCATTGACCACGCTGACTTCGACATCCGGCGGAATAATTCCGTTTCCCTGCAGCTCGGCGATTTTTTTCTGCACCGCGCTGCAGACTTCCACAGTGTTGGCGTTGGGCTGCTTGATAAAACTCATCAAAACCGAAGGCGTTTGATTGATGCGCACCATGACACGCTGATCGCTGCTGGTGTCCACGACCTGCGCCAATTGCTCGAGATAAATCGGCGTGCCTTCGCGGTTGGCGACAATGACGCGGCGCACATCGTCGAGCGAAGCGTATTTGGCGGAAAGCCGCACGGTCAGCTCCCGATCGCCGCTCGTGATATAGCCGCCGGGGAGATTGACGTTTTCCTCGGCCAGCCGCTGGACGATCTGCGCGGCGGAAATCTCGTAACGGTCCAGCAGGCGCGGATCAAAAATCACTTTGATCTCGCGGAATCTTCCGCCGCTGACCGTGATCGACGCCAGTCCCGGAATGCCGGTAAAAAATTCCGACAATTCGCGGTCAGCCCAGCGGTTCATCTCTATCTCGCCGCGCCGCGCCGAAGAAAAGCCGACTTCCAGCACCGGCATTTGTGAAGGATCGGCTTTGCCGACGGTTGGCCGATCGGCGTCGTCGGGCAGATTGTTGAGGCGGTCCAGGCGCGCGCGAACGTCGTTGAGCGCCACCTCCATATCCTTGCGGTAATCAAAATAAACATTGGTCAGCGAGACTCCCTCGCGCGCGGTCGACACCACGCGTATCGCGTCCTCCGCTGAGGCCACCGCCGCCTCTACTCGCCGCGTGATATTGGTCTCGATCTCCTCCGGCGATGCGCCTTCCCAGGACACGCGCACATTGATCTGCGGATATATAATGCGCGGCAGCATATCGATGGATTGTTCGCGCAGGAAAAAAATGCCCAGCCCGCAAAACAGCACGGCGATGACCAGCGTGCCGACAATTCTTTTGATCGCTATTTTGCTGATATTCACAAACTTTCTCCTAACAGCCGTTTTAATTCAACGGCCTTGAGATTGTAATCCAGTGCGCTGTCCAGCTGGCTGATCTTAGCTTGCAGCGCCGTCTGTTCGGCGTCAAGCAGTTGTTTGCTGTTGGCCGTGTAACTTTGTCCGCGCGCTTGATAGAGCTGCAAACTTTTTTCCGCTTTGTTCGTATTTTGGACGGTCAATTTTATTTTCTTTTCAGCCGTGCGCAGCGCGGACGAAACATCAGAATATTTTATCAATTCGTTTCTGGACAACAATTCAGCGCTCAACAAAGCTTGCTCATGCGCCTTAACAGTCTGCTCGACTTGTTTCGGCGTCTTAAAAAAATCAAATAAAAGCATTTGCAGGGAAATTCCCCATTGCGAATAAGTCGTCTCATCTTGGGGAAAAGTCTCACCCCACTCCACGCCCGTATACGCCTGCAAATTGACCTGCGGCCAGTAAGCGCTCGCGGCGGATTTTACGGCAATTTCCCGCTGACGCGCCGTCAACGCTGCCAATCTATGCGCATAATTATTTTCTACTTTAGTAAACACATCTTCGGGCAAAGTAACATTTAAGGTCGGTTCGGCGGCAAAAATAAATTCGCGCGGTTCGTCATCTTTATAAAGTTTTACCGGCAGGCTGGTCGACAAATTGTCCAGCAAATTGCGCGCCTGCCACCAAGCCAGCTCCGCACTGTCCACGGCGATCTCCACATTGCCCAACTGTACTTCTATTTGCAGCAAATCCTCTGGCCTCGGCAATCTGGTCTGTTCGGCCAGTTGTTTGGATCTATTATAGTAGGCGCGCAAATTATTCAGCGATTGCGCATTTGCCGACATAATTTCCTGCGCGTGCCACAGCCGGTAATACGCCGCCGCCACATCGAGCGACAGCTCCTGTTTAATGTTTTCCAGCTCCAGCTCGGCCTGCCGCAACTCCAACCCGGCCAGCTCGCGGTCCTGCCAGTATTTGCCGCCGGCAAAAAGCGGCTGATTGAGCACGAGCGAGGCATTGTAATCATCGGTGTTGGTGCGCAATCTGGTGTAGCCGGCGTTCAGTCCCAGATTGGGCAGCAACGCCGCGGTCTTGACCCAGGCTTTGGCGCGCATTTCCTCGACTTTTAATTCCTGAATTTTGATAGTTTCGTTATTGGCCAAAGCCGTGTCGATACATTCGCGCAGAGAAAGTTCCGCGGCAAAAACAAATGTCAATAAACTTAAAAATGTGAGAAAAACCAGCTTAGGCATAAAACATTATACAATTTAAAAATGGAAAAGTTCCAGACTAATTTCGTTAAGATTCCGTTAAGGCATCACGCCAGATCTTTCAACCAGCGTTTGGTTAATTCTTTGACCAGACAAACCACAGAAATATTGATCAAGGCCAGCGCGGACACAGCCAGCGGTCGGGGCGAGAAAAACACGCCCAGAGCCAGCGAGGTGCCGGGCGCATGCCTGCTGTGCACGATCAGGATCAAAAATATCGCCAGAAAAACCACTCCGGCGATCCAGAAAGAAACCGGAACTTCCGGCCAAAAATGTTTCAGCGCGACAAACAACAAGCCGACCAGCGTGCCGCAAAAATAACCGCCGAGCAAATTGCGCGGAGTGGACTGTGGCTGCAGCGGAAAAACCGCCAGAGTAAAGATCGAGGAACCCAGCGACAAATTGATCAATCCGGAAAAAAGCTGGCGGCCCTGAAAAAACAACAGGCTGACCAGCGCCGCCGCGCCCAAAGGCTGGCCTATATAATGCGGCCAGTTTTTAAAAAAATCATTT
>JAISEH010000043.1 GCA_031264205.1 Candidatus Margulisiibacteriota bacterium | reverse complement strand
ACAAGGCTACAAAGTAGCCGACGTTAAGTGAGAGGCCACGGCTCGCGGCGGCAAAGATATTCGCTCGAGTCCATTGTAGCCATGCGGGTAAAGATATTTGCTGCGCGCAAAGCAAACATTTTCATTGTTCATTTCTCCATGACGAAAGATGTGCTTGCAGTATATAATCTCCGTATGCGAGAGCGTCCTATCGGTATATTTGACAGCGGTATTGGCGGGCTGACCGTCCTGCGCGAATTGCAAAAACAGCTGCCGCGGGAGTCCGTTATCTATTACGCCGATCTGGCGCGCGTGCCCTACGGCGCGAAAACACCGGCGGAAATAATCGCCATCAATGAGGAAATACTGGCTTATTTTGCGGAGCGTGGCGTGAAACTGGTCATCATGGCCTGCAACACTTCTTCGGCTATAGCGCTGGAGCGCAGCAAAGATAAATTTGCCATGCCGATAATCGGCGTGATCGGGCCGGGCGCCAACACCGCGTTTGCCCTGACTAAAAATAAAAAAATCGGCGTGCTGGCCACGGAAGCCACAGTAAAATCGCACGCTTACAAAAATATTTTGACCAGCCTCAATCCTTCGGTGCAGGTGTATGAGCAGGCCTGCCCGAAACTGGTGCCGCTGATCGAGCAGGGCGAGCTGGATACGCCGGAGCTGCGCATGGCCGCGGCGGAATATTTGCGGCCGCTGCTGGAGGCCGGCATCGACACGCTGATTTACGGCTGCACGCATTATCCTTTGATTGACCGGACGATCCGCGCTTGCGCAGGAGACAAAATCAAATATGTCGATCCGGCGGCCGGCACGGCGGCGCTGGCAAAAGAAATCCTGGCTGGAGAAAATCTGCTGGCGGCCGGGACAGCGCATTATGAATTTGTGGCCAGCGCCATACAAGGAGGTAAATATGTTCGAATTGACGGTCGAGAGTTCATTCTCCGGCGCGCATCAGCTGAGCAAAAGCAATAGTCCCTGCGAAAATCTGCACGGGCACAACTGGCGCGTGGCGCTGACTGTGCGCGGCGGCGAGCAGGACCCGGACGTCGGCTGGGTGATCGATTTTAAAAAATTAAAAGAGGCCTTGAATAAAGAGCTGGCCAAATTTGACCACAAATATTTAAATGAAGTTTTGCCGGTTTCACCCACCGCGGAAAATATCGCCAAACAGATTTATCAGGATTTGGCCGCATCTCTGCCCGTCTGCAAAGTGACCGTCTGGGAAACCGAAAAATCCAGCGTGAGTTATTATGAATAGAGTTTTGGCACGAAAGCTTAATTTGCTTATTTTGGTTATAATCCAATTGTGAACGCCGTAACTTTAGTTTGTTTTTTCACATTTTTGATCCACATGATGGAAAGTCTGGCGTTGTCGATGCGTTTGGCCGGCGCGCGTACCAGACAGGTCGCTACTTCGATTTCTTTTGTGAATATTGCTTTTCTGATGGCGCGTCTGTCCAATATGTTTCAGGCGCCGCTGCTGGGCACGATGGTCGATCAGGCGGTGCGCACCGGCGCGGAAACGGCGCTCCTGGCCAAATTTCGCTTGATTATTCTGGCGGCTTTCGGCGGTAATTTGCTTGGCGCGCTGCTAACGCCGAGCATGGCCTATATTTTTGTCAAAGCGATTTATGTTTTTGAGCGCGAAGGCTCGATACCCAAACTGCTCCGCGAAGCCTGGCGGCCGCGCAATATTTGGAAAACTTTGAGCAATTTGCGTCCGCCGTCTTGGAGTTATTTTCGCGGCCTCAGTTTTAAATCTATACCGCATACTTTTCTTTATCTAAATGTGTTAATGGTGGCGATTTACGCGGTCGGCGTTTTGGCCTCGCTGCTGGCTGGCGCTTTCCTGCCCGATCAGCGCGCGACCGCCGTACAGCTCTCCGGCATCGTCAACGGCGTGGCGACGGTGCTGCTGTCGATCATGGTCGACCCGACCGGCGCGCATATCACTGATCAAGCTGTGCACGGCAAGCGCACGCTCAACGAGGTTTGGAGCATGGTTTTTTTTATGCAGGTTGGCCGGCTGCTGGCCACTTTGATTTTGGCGCAGCTGATACTCTGGCCGGCAGCCAGGTATATTATGGCTGTGACGGAGTGGTTGGGGCGTTTGGCTGGATAATGACGCCATCCACGCACAGACCAATTTCTTTTTCGTCATTCAAATAAAAAATGAAATAGTGTTCCCCTAAGAAGATTTGCTGGAGCAAAAGTTCGGTAAGCTTATGAATAAGACTGCATTTTCTTTCTTTATAATGAATAACTAAAGAATTTACTTCTTTTGTCAAATTAAATTTATAGGGAGTGTCCAGAAAAAGCTGTTCTTTAAAAAAGATTTGACAGTTGGCCAGAATAAAAGCCAGCGGATTACTCAGATTATTTCTGGCGGCGATTATTTCGGAGGTTTCTTTTGTAACTTCATCTTTTTTTTGCATAAATTCTATTAAGTTCTTTTCTTGCTGGGAAGTATCTTTATTTTGCGGCGCTGTTTCTTCTGTTATTTTGGCCAAAACCAACCGTTGTGCTCTGAGCTGCTCCAAATCGTCATCTGTCAATCCGGCCACACGTGTTTCCAGCGCGTAGGCCTGATGCTCCAGGCCCGGTCTGGCTGTGTAGCCGGGATATTTCCCTTCAATATACTTTATTAGTTTTGTTTGCATAACTTCCCTCTGAGTTACTTCCTTAGCAAAGTATACCCAACAGCGGTATAATTTATACCTATGTCTATGCAACAAAATATTGCCAAGCTGCGCCAGGAAATCCGACGGCACGAGCGTCTGTATTACGTGGCGGACGCGCCGGAAATTTCCGATCAGGAATACGATAAATTGTTGCAAAAATTGCAGGCAATGGAAGCCGAACATCCTGAGTTGGTAACGCCGGATTCTCCCACCCAAAGAGTGGGTGGCGTGCCGCTGGAAAAATTCGCGTCAGTCGCGCATCGAGAGCCGCTTTATTCGCTGGACAATGCTTTTTCTTGGGCAGACCTGGCGGAATTTGACGCCCGCGCGCGCAAAGGTCTGGACGCCGCCGAGATCGAGTATATCTGCGAATTAAAAATCGACGGTCTGGCCGTTTCACTGACTTATGAGCAGGGATTGTTCGCGCTGGGCGCGACACGCGGCGACGGCAAAAAAGGTGAGAACGTGACCGAAAATCTTAAAACTGTCCGCGCGATACCGCTGCGTCTGCCGGAAGCGCGGGATATTGTTGTCCGCGGTGAAATTTATATAAAACGCTCGGAATTTCAAAAACTGGAAGGTTTTGCCAATCCGCGCAACGCCGCGGCAGGCAGTTTGCGCCAGCTCGATCCCCGGATCACGGCCGCGCGCCGACTGAATATGTTTTGTTACGGTGTAATTGCCGAACATCGGACGCAAGAAGAAGGTTATCAGTTGATCCAAAAACTGGGTTTCAAACTCAATCCGCACCGGCGGGTGTGTCCGGGTCTGGCGGCTGTCGAAAAATATATTCAGGAATGGGAAACGCGGCGCAGAGAACTGGACTACGATACGGACGGCATCGTGATCAAAATTAATTCTCTCGCCGCGCAACAAAAACTGGGCTTTACGACCAAAGCGCCGCGCTGGGCTATCGCTTATAAATACGCGCCGGAGCAGGCCGTGACCAAACTGGAAGCGATAGATATACAGGTT
>JAISEH010000028.1 GCA_031264205.1 Candidatus Margulisiibacteriota bacterium | reverse complement strand
AGCGGAATTATTTTATTCACCGGAAACTTTCTTTCTTCCAGCACTTTAAGCATTTCCTGGCCGACCACGCCTGTCGCACCGACCACCGCCACATTGTATTTTGGCATAATTTGTCCTTTGGTTTATTTGGCAATGATTATAGCGTAAGTTCGGCGACTTGGCATGAGCTTGCCAAATCCTTGATGCTTATCCCGCGATTTTGAGTTATTATATAGCTGTATATGTCTAACATTTTTGCGGAATGTAAGCGCTCCTCGCTGGAACATGCTGACAGCATAGCCTTTGTCGTGGAGGGAATTACTTACAGCGAGACCTGGCGGAGGGTCTTGGCCAGAGCCGCGGCTTTGCAGGCGCGTGGTGTCAAAAAGGGCGATGTCATCGGCCTCCTGAGTAAAAACTCTCCAGAATGGTGTATCACTTTTATGGCGATTGCGTCGCTGGGCGCGCTGGTTTTGGTGCTGGACACCAATCTCAAGATTGACATGTACCGGACGATGATCAGTTTTGTGGATACGAAGCTGCTGTATGTTTCCAAAGATTTTGCCGCCGAGGATTACGGCGTGGAAAAACTGCGTATCGAGGAGACAGATCCGCCCCGCGATTTTGCGCCGGCGGAAACAGTGACGGAAGACGATGTGGCTATCCTGATCTATACTTCCGGCACCACCGGCTTGCCAAAAGTCGTGCAGCTTACGCATAAAAATTTGATTTCTATATCTCTGGCTTGTATCAAACATGTCTACGCCGAACCGCAGGATATTTTTATGACCGTGCTGCCGCTGTACCACGTGTACGGAATTTTGGCCGGATTTTACGCGCCGTATCTGGCTGGCTGCGGCTTGATTTTTCAGAATTCACTCAAAGGTCCGGACATTCTAGGCACGCTGGCCAAATATCCGGTGACTGTATTTTCAGCGGTGCCGCAAATGTGGGAAATTTTCTTTGACCGTCTGGTCAAGACGCTCAAAAATGAATCGATGTTTAAATACCGCTTGTTCATGTTTTTTGTCAAATACGCGCCGGATCTGCGACATTTGGGGCTGGGACGCTTGGTCGACAAAATTTTTTATCCAGTGCATAAGACATTCGGCCTGCATCTGCGCTTGCTTTTGAGCGGCGGTTCCCGTTTGGGCTGGCGGTATTGCCTTTACTATAAAAATATGAATTTTCGGGTGGTCGAGGGCTATGGCTTGACCGAGACCGCGGGGCCGATCTGCGGCGGCAAGTATCACAACCCTACACCGATTTGTGTGGGCAAACCGCTGGGCAATAATTTTGTCGAGGTGCGCGATCTCAACTCCGATGGCATCGGCGACATCTGGCTCAAGGGCGATGCGGTGACACCGGGTTATTACAAAAATCCTCAAGCGACCAAAGCGGCTTTTGATGAGCACGGCTGGTTCAACAGCGGCGATATGGGGTTTATCGACAGACATGGTGAACTGCATATACGCGGCCGCCGCAAAAATGTGATCGTGATGGCATCCGGCAAAAATGTTTATCCCGAAGATCTGGAAGCTTATTATTTGCAATCGCCGTTGATTGAGGAGATCACGGTTTTTGGCCGCTATATAGATCGGCACGAAACAGTTTACGCCGTGATCCGTCCGCCGGAGAATACGGAAAACGCTTATGCAAAAATCAAAGCGGAATTAAAACATATGAGCCATGGCCTGCCGACCTACAAACGCATCGGCGACTTTGCTGTGTCCATTGAGCCGCTGCCGCGCACTTCCACACAAAAAGTCAAAGTGCATGAGGTTGTCGCCAAGCTTGAGGCGGGAGAATATCAGACAAAAGCGGATGCGGTAAATTAAACGTTGCGCCGCGCGGCAATTTCTGGCGCACGATTAGTTTTGGTCGGGCATATAGTATTTTTAACTTTTTTATACTACTAGTACAAAAAAGTCAAATTTCCTCTTTGGCGAAATTTTGCAAATCCAGACAGTCTGTAATTTTCGCAAAGATAATTTCCGTGTCCCTGTATGTTGTTGTTCCTGTAAAGTTTGTGGATAAGACAAACGCTCTGGCTGTGTCCGGGTAACGTTTAAGAAAAGCCTTAAGGCCTTGCGGTATATTAGCATCCGGCCAGGTGGATTTTACTTCTATGGGCGTAGACCGGCGATTGACCAGCAGGACGAAATCAACTTCATTGCCGGATTTATCCCGCCAAAAACGCAGCTCCATATTTGGCCGCAATTGCCAGAATAAATTTAAGAACACGAAGGATTCATTGACAGCGCCAAAATCTTTTCTGCTGCGTCCGGCGGAAAAATCTTTCAGTATAGTATTCCTGATGCCAAAGTCATACAGAAAAAATTTGCGAGATTTTTTCAATTCATTACCGATATTCTGAGAATAGGAGCCGAGCGAAAAACACGTGTAAGTGTTTTCCAGTAGCATCAGGTATTTTTCGACAGTGCGGCTGGTCAGGCCGATTTCGTTGGCCAGACTATGGACGGAGATCAGTGAGCCTTGCCGCTCGGCCAGCAAATACAACAGGTTGTTAAAAGCGCGGATATTTTCTTCTTTGAGCAAGGACTTAATGTCTTTTTGAATATAAGTTTCCAGCAGTTCATTCAGCAGCCTTATTTTATTTTCTTTGCTATTGGTATGCACCAGTCCAGGCAGTCCGCCGAAAATAAGATAATCATTGAGCGCACGAGCCGGATTTTTGGTTTTGTTCTTTTGGGCATATTCCCCGACGCTCAGAGGATTGATTCTGGTGACTAACCGCCGTCCGGCCAGACTTTCTTTTAAGTGTTTGTGTATTTCTATAGATGACGAACCAGAGGCAAAAATTTTTATTTTCTTGTTACTATCATATATTGCTTTGAATAATTTAGAAATATTCGGGTAATAATGAAACTCGTCGATAAAAAGCGCGTCGACATTGGCAGTCAGCATTTTGTATATGCTGGCTTCGTCTTGATTAAACTTTAAATTGTCATTGGGCAGTTCTAAATTATAGTAACTGTAACGGAGCCGGCGTTTTTCCGCTGTTTTGGCCAGTTCTTTTAATAAAAAAGTTTTGCCGACCTGCCGCGGCCCTAACAATATAGAAACCTGCGGTAGCTCAAACTCTTTAATCAGTTCCGGCAGAATATTTCTTTTGATGTTTGGCATATTTGACTATTTTATACCAGTAGTATAAAAAAGTCAAATTTAACTATTTTATACCACTAGTACAAAAAAGTTAAAAACGTAAAAAACAAGGATGGAGCTGTTTTGGGGTGCTTAGTTTGATATAACTACTCTTTTCACTGTAAAATAACAGCCAAATGCTTGATAAACTTTTAGAACACGCCGCGTATCTTTCCACCAAAGACCAGAATAAAATCCGTCAGGCTTATCAGTTTGCCGAAAAAGCGCACGGCGAGCAAAAGCGTCTGTCCGGCGAGCCGTATCTGGCGCACCCTGTGGAAGCCGCGCTGATCTTGGTGGGGCTGAAGCAGGACGCGGACACGCTCTGCGCGGCTCTCTTGCACGACGTGGTGGAAGACACTGACACGCCGGAAGAAAAAATCAGGGAATTTTTTGGCACTGAAGTTTTGTTTTTGGTCAAAGGTGTGACCAAGCTGACAGAGATCAAAATTGCCAAATCCCATGCCGCTCTAAAAGAAGAAATGCACGCTGAAAACACGCGCAATATGCTGCTGGCTATGGCGCAGGATATTCGCATTGTATTCATCAAGCTGGCCGATCGTTTGCACAATATGCGCACGCTGGAATATTTACCGCGCGCCAAGCAAATTGAGAATGCGCAGGAAACTATGGATATTTTTGCGCCGCTGGCGCATCGTCTGGGACTGGGCTTGGTCAAATGGGAACTGGAGGATTTGTCTTTTCGTTATCTTGAGCCGGATAAATTTTGGCAGATTCGTGACAAGGTGGCGGAGAAACGCCGTGAGCGCGAAGACTACATTCAAGATTTTTGTGAGAGAGTGCGAGAAATTTTGCGCGAAAATAATATTCACGGCGAAGTGTCCGGCCGCGCCAAACATTTTTATTCCATTTACCGCAAAATGCAGACACAGCATTTGGAATTTGAGCAGATTTACGATCTTTCGGCGGTGCGTGTGCTGGTGGACACCGAGCGTGATTGTTACGGTCTGCT
Organism: Candidatus Margulisiibacteriota bacterium; assembly: GCA_031264205.1. GTDB lineage: Bacteria > Margulisbacteria > Termititenacia > Termititenacales > Termititenacaceae > Termititenax. The sequence continues at coordinate 61 of JAISEH010000028.1, read as the reverse complement.
GGGATTGATCCACGCCAAATGGAAGCCTATCCCCGGCAAGATCAAGGACTATATCGCCATG
>JAISEH010000020.1 GCA_031264205.1 Candidatus Margulisiibacteriota bacterium | reverse complement strand
AATTCCTCCAGTTTGTCCGCTAAACCAAGTTCTTGTAATTTGCTCAAGCTGGAATTGAACGTGTTGGTCTCCACGATGTCCGCGCCGGCCAAAGCGTACTCGCGGTGAATTTGCGCGATGATTTCCGGCCGCTCGACATTGAGTTTGTCCGCCAGCACATTTTCATAACCGTTTTGCATCAGGACAGTGCCCATAGCGCCGTCGAAGATCAAAGGTTTACCGGATTTTAAAGCCGCGCGAATGTCCATCAGGCCAGCAGTTTATTCAAAATATCCTTGACCGCCGCGCCGTCCGCCTGACCACCGAGTTTGGTCATGGCAGTTTTCATCAAAAGGCCAAATTTACTTTTGTCTTTGCCCAGTTCAGCGATCACACTTTGCACCGCCGCCGTGAGCTGCTCGGCGGTTAATTCCGGCGGCAGAAATTCTTTCACTATCACTAACTCCGCCTCTGTTTCCGCAGCTATTTCATTTTTACCGGCTTTTTTGGCCAGGTCTATAGTCTCGGTCAAAGTTTTGGCGTAACTGCGGAAAAGTTTCACGGCTTCCTCTTCGCTGATCTCGCCGCGCGCGTTGACATTGAGTATTTTAGCCTTGAGCATACGCACCACATCCAGCCGCCGCTGATTTTTTTCCTTCATCGCGGTTTTGATCTCATCATTTAATCTTTCCACAACTGTCATAAAGCCTCCCTACAGGACTATTTTAGAATAATCCGCCGTTTGTTTAAACAGGCGGTCAATTTCTTTCAATAAAGACAAGTAAGCATTTTTTTGCTCTTCGTCTTTGTCCATCACTAAAATTTTTTCAAAAAATCTTTCGATCGGCGCGACAAATTTCTGTGCCGCGGCTTTTTTGCGCAGCAAGTCCAGCAAAGTTTGGGCCTCCGGTTTTTGTAGCAAATTTTCCCGCGCCGTCGCCAGACCGGCAGTCTGCTGCGCCGCGATATTATTGACACGCACCGCCGCTTCAACAAATTTCCTGTCTTTTTTCTGTTCGGCGGCCAGCGCGGCATTGGAAATAGTCTGGAAAATATCGTCAGACTGCACAGACAATACAGCCTCAATGACATCGTAAGAATAACGCATTTCCTGCAAAACATTTTTCAGGCGCAGCTGAAAAAATTTTAAAATATCTTTTTGCAAATCTTTTTTGGCCGGCAGCAAATCCAAAGCTCGCGCGATCAGCGCCGGTAAATCGATATCCAGTTTTAGAGTCTGGATCAAAGTCACCACACCTTGCGCGGCGCGGCGCAAAGCGTAAGGATCAGCCGAACTGGTCGGGATCAGCCCCGCGGAAAAACACGAAACTACGGAATCCGTCTTGTCCGCGAGCGCGACCAGCGCGGAAATAAGGCCGACTTTGCGGACATCCTCTCCGGCATAACGCGGTTTCCAGTGCTCCAATGCGGCCACCGCGACTTCCGGCGCTTCGTCGGCCGCAGCCGCGTAGTAACGCCCCATGACGCCCTGCAATTCGGGGAACTCATAAACCATTTTGGAATTTAAATCCGCTTTGGCTAACCAGGCCGCGCGAGACGCCAATTTTTTCTGCGCCGCTGAGAGTTTTAATTTATCCGCCAAATATTCCGTCAGCGCGGCGATCCGCTCAATTTTCTGATAAATCGTGCCGATCTTTTCCTGATAAGTAACCTTTTTTAAACCTTCGAGCATTTTTTCCAGCGGCGTTTTCAGGTCCTCTTCGTAAAAAAACTTGGCGTCTTCCAGCCGCGCGGTCACGACTTTAACATTGCCGCTGATAATATTGGACAGAGATTTTTTATTTACATTATTAGAAATCAAAATAAAATACTTGGTCAGCCGTCCCTGCGCGTCCAGCAACGGAAAATATTTTTGATTTTTTTGCATGGTGGTGATCAGACATTCCTGCGGCACAGACAAATATTTTGCGTCGATCTCCGCCAGCACAGCCATTGGACATTCGTTAATGAATGTCACTTCGTTTAAAACCTGCTCATCTAGCGCCGCCCGCAAATTTTTTTCCGCTTCGATCTGCTTGATCTGCGCGAGTATCATATCGCGGCGCATTTGCGGATCGGCGTAAACTCTGTGTTTTTCCAGCATGGCCAAATAATCCGCCGGCTTTTTGATCTCGATATCCACATTGGAGAAAAAACGGTGGCCGCGCGAGAGCCGGCCGGAACGAATACCGGCATATGCAAAATCAAGGACTTGCGTGTCCAGCAGCGCGACAAACCAGTGTATCGGCCGGATAAACTGCACCGGCAAGTCTCCCCAGCGCATCGCAAGCGGCAGATAAACCGCGGCATACAAAGCGCCGGACAAAAATTCCCGCAAAATATCCGCGGTCACGCGGCCTTTTTTCTCCTGCACGGCATAGAGATACTCCACACCGTCGAAATCTTTTTGCTGAATATCTTTTTCACTTAAATTATTTTTCTTTAAAAAACCCGCGCCCGCCGGAGTGAGCTGACCGCCGGCATAGGCCGCTTTGACCGGCGGGCCTTTTAATTCCAGTTTGCGGTCGGCCTGACGCTCGGCCAAACCATTGAGCAAAACCGCAATACGCCTATCCGTGCCGTAAACGGACAATTTGTCGAAACTCAAAATATTATCTTGCAAAAGCTTGCGGAAAGCTTTGTCAAAACCGCCCAGCATATTCTGCATAAATCTGGCGGGAATTTCCTCAACGCCTATTTCCAATAAAAAGTCTGTCATAATTTTCCTTATATTTTTATGCAAAATAT
>JAISEH010000137.1 GCA_031264205.1 Candidatus Margulisiibacteriota bacterium | reverse complement strand
ATTGAAAAAAAGTTTTTGGCGCGGACCGGCCAGCTCCAGCAACGGCAAAGCGGCAGGGTCTTTAATGTAGCGGTGCAAATCCGCAATGTGCCGGTGAAAAAGGATTTTGTCATCGTCTTGAATGCTTTCCACTTTGTGGCCGAGTGTTTGCTCGGTGTTGAGTTTGGCTTCACCAAGTCTGGGTATCAATAATTCCGCGGCGGCTAAAATTTCCATTTTAGTAAATTATTTTGGACACGCGGCGTTCCGCTCCGAGCATTTCATGAGTTGTCTCGATCAAATCTTTTTCCACAGTGGTTAATTCCACTTCTTTCAGTCCCAAAAAATATTCCAAATTGTTCAAAGTTTCGCGCACAGTCAGTTCTTTGAAAGTTTCCGCACCACTTTGCTGAATAAAGCACGGCACATAGCGCGGCGCCATGGTGTTGCTCAGCAGATGACTGGCCACGCCCAGACTCGAGCCGGCCGGTATATTGACCTGCGCGCCGATCGCGGCAAAGTCGCCGCAAATCAAGCCCAGATGTTTTTCATCGGACTCCACTTCCGCGCCCGGCAAATAAAAAGTCGGTTCTTTGTTAAAAGGATTTAGCAAATCCTGATTGAAAGTTTGCGGCTCGATATTCACACAGTCAGCCAGATACGCTGACCGCAGATAATTGTGGTCCAGACTGGAGTAGCCATGCAGGATAGAATTGCCCAGCGTCGAATTGCTGATCCGGCAATTCGGCCCGACGGATGAGCCGGCGAGTATTTGCGAATTGCTGACCACCGAATATTTGCCGATGTAAACCGGCCCTTCTATATAAGTATTGGGCTTGATGACGCAGTGGTCGCCGATATAAATCGGCCCCTTTTCGCAATTCAGAGTCACGCCGGGCAGGATGCGCGCTTCCTCGCCAACGTAGAGCTTGTATTCATCGAGCACAGACGCGTTGATGTCGACAGAGCCTTTGACTATGCCCATCGGCACCATGGTTTTGAAATCCAGCACGATCTGCTCGGCGCTGGCATTGAGAATATCCCACGGATACTCCACAAGTTTTTCCTTGCCGTGCAGAATCTCCGCGCGGTTGCGGAAAGTATTGAGTATCTTGTGTGAAGAAATCGCGTCGTCGAGAATATCCCGCAGTTCATACAGATTGCTGGTGTTGAGATAACCGGCCAGCACTTCATTGTTTTGATTGATAAATAATCTGTCTGCGCCGTCGAGCATGAGGTTTTCTTTAAATTTTTCACTGGCCAGCAAACGGCCATTGATGATCAAACAACCGACCCCGGTGTTCAGATTATTGACGCCGATACCGGTGTGATTTTGCTTGACGATATTTTTCAAATGCTCGCGGCAGTGCAGGGAAATATTGGCCTCGGGAAACTCGCGCACGATTTTGGCGATCAGCGGCGCCGCTCCGCAGATCAGATCATAAACCGGCCGCATATGGGTCAGCGGCAAAAAGTTACTGTACTTTTCGTCTTCAAAAATAAAAATATTATTGATCATTTTTTGCCCTGCCTGGCTTCCTGGATTTTGAGTAGTTTACGTTCTTTTGCGCTGTTTTGCCAGACCTGACGGTAAATTTTTTCCTGCTCCCGGCTCAATTCAAAACCGCGCCGCGCCATAACGATTTTCGCGGTCTGAAGCGCCTGCTCCGGCTGGTGCTCGACGGGCGGAGCGCTGTTATCATTCCAGACAAAAGGCGGCAAGTATTTCGGCTGAAAACCCGCGCCGTAAATATTATTGAAACAGCCGATTACCGAGCCGGCGGACAACATGGTTTTGATGCCGGTTTTGGTGTGATCGCCAAGGCAGCAGCCGACAAATTGCAGATCGGAATTTATCCGGCGACCGGCGTTGATCTGGACTTTGATAGGATGATAATTATTTTTGAGATCGCTGTTTTCTGTACCAGCGCCCAGATTAACCCATTCGCCAAGATAGGAATGTCCCAAAAATCCGTCATGCTGTTTGTTGATGTAGCCGAGCAGGGTGGAATTTTCCACTTCGCCGCCGATTTTGCAAACCGGCCCGATATTTGTGCCACCGTAAATTTTAGCCGTGGCTTTGATAAGCGTTTTTTCGCCAATGTAGACAGGGCCGCTGATGACGGCGTTGGGCAGGATTTCCACCTGATCGGCGATGTATATGGAGCCGCCGCTGGCGTCAAGAACAACACCGGGTTTCAAAACCGCATTGCGCCCGATAAAAATATTCTGCGCGTTGACCATTTGTATGCGCGCCGCGCTGGAAAAATGCTGGCCGAGCTGACCGCTGCGTCGCGCGTCGGCATTGATGTCCGCTGCGCTGCCGGCCAAAATATCCCAAAAATAATTAGCGATCGGCAGACTGGATTTGGTCTCAGCCGGGTGATAAGCGCGAAAAGTTTTCAAATCAAACACCGGCGGCAGGGTGAATTTTCTCATAGTCTTGGCGTCGAGCTTGGCAAGCAGCGGCACGTCATTGTATGAGAGCAGGAAATTCTTGCCGTGGGTTTTGAACGGCGCGCCGGCCAGCAGCCGCCCGTTAACAAAAAATGTTTCCTCGGCGCGCAATTCATTGACCGGATATTTGCCGTTCAATTTCAGCCAGGGCTGCAATTCTTTGCGGCAATGCAGGACTATGTTGCTTTGTCCTTCCGGCAAATGAATTAGTATTTTTTCGAGCAGGGTTTTGAGGCCGGATTTCAGCAGATAAGCCGGACGGGTATAGGTCAGTGGCAGTAAATTAGTATAACCTTTGTCCTCAAATATGCAAATCTGCATAGTAGGGATTATAGCATATAGAAAGGCTGTTTGCGGTGCGCGGCTAAGCGGCTCAGGGACAGTCGCCTGTCGGCATGATATAATTTCCCCCTAAAAATTTCGGGAGGTTTTATGCGCGCGCTGGTTTCGGTTTCCGATAAGACGGGTATTGTGGAGTTTTGTCAGGGGCTGGCCGGGCTGGGCTGCGAAATCATCTCGACCGGCGGCACGGCCAAAGTCCTCAAGGAAAACGGCGTCAAAACGCTGGATATTTCTGAAGTGACCGGTTTCCCCGAAATGCTCGACGGCCGTGTGAAAACACTGCATCCCAAAATTCACGGCGGATTGCTGGCTCTGCGTGACAATCCCGAACATGCGGCCGTGTGCCAGAAACACGGCATTACTTTTATCGATATAGTGGTGGTCAATCTTTATCCTTTTGAACAAACTATCGCCAAGCCGGACACCGCGCTGGCCGAAGCTATCGAAAATATTGACATCGGCGGTCCGTCGATGCTGCGCTCCGCGGCCAAAAATTACCGCTCGGTCACAGTGCTTACCGACCCCAAAGATTACGCGCCGGTGCTGGCGGAGCTGCGCAAAAATAAAACTGTGCCGCTGGAGGTCAAAGAATATCTGGCCGTGAAAGTTTTTGAGCGCACGGCGGCCTATGACAAAGCGATCGGCGATTATCTGAACAAAACCCTGCTGCATAAAACGCCGACCGTCACACAGACACTGCGTTACGGCGAAAACCCGCATCAAAACGCCGTGTACATCGGCAAACCTTACACGCAGTTGCACGGCAAGGAACTGTCTTTCAATAATATTATCGACATCGACGCCGCGCAAAATATCGTCGCGGATTTTACCGAACCGGCCGTGGCGATCGTCAAGCACACCAATCCCTGCGGCGCGGCGATCGGCGCCACGCCCGAGGAGGCTTATGACAAAGCGCTGGCCTGCGATCCGGTGTCGGCTTACGGCGGCATAGTCGGCGTCAACCGCCCCGTCTCCGCGGAGCTGGCCGAGCGTGTGGCCAAACTTTTTGTCGAGGTGGTGGTCGCGCCGGATTTTACGCCTGACGCGCTGGCCAAATTGCGGGAAAAGAAAAATATCCGCCTGATCAAAACGGATTTTGTTTACAGCGGCCCCGATGTCAAAAGAACAAATAACGGCTATCTGGTGCAGGATCGCGACAAAATGCTGACGACAGAAAAAGATTTGCAGCTGCAGACCAAAAAATCTCCGCAGGATTTGCGGAATTTATTATTTGCCTGGAAAATTTGCCGGCACGTGAAATCCAACGCGGTCGTGCTGGCCAGAGACGGCGCGACGATCGGCGTGGGCGCGGGGCAAATGTCGCGCATTGACGCTTTTGACTGCGCGGTCAAAAAAGCCCGTGAGCACAATGCGGAAAAATTATCGGGCTGTCTGCTGGCTTCCGACGCGTTTTTCCCATTCCGCGACGTGGTGGACAGCGCGGCCAAGATCGGTGTGCAGGAAATTATTCAACCAGGCGGCTCGGTGCGCGACGCGGAGTCCATTGCGGCCTGCGACGAACACGGCCTCGCTATGGTCTTTACCGGCCGCCGGCATTTCAAACATTAAATGACCGAAATTGCCGCGCGTATTCAGCAATTGAAGCGAGAAAAAAATGCGCTGATCCTGGCGCATGTTTATACTCCGCCGGAAATACAGGACCTCGCGGATTTTGTGGGCGACAGTCTGGGTTTGAGCCGCAAATCCGCGGACGCGTCTGTCCCGCAGGACAAAATAATTTTTTGCGGCGTGTATTTCATGGCCGAAACCGCCGCGCTGCTCTCCCCGCAAAAAAAAGTTTTTATTCCGGAGCCAAATGCCGGTTGTCCTATGGCGGACATGGCCGACGCGGACGGAGTGGTGAAATTAAAAAATATGCACCCCGGCGCGGCGGTCGTAACTTATGTAAACAGCACCGCGGCGGTCAAAGCCGTGTCAGATATTTGCGTTACTTCGGCCAACGCGGTGGATGTTGTTCGCAAGCTGCCGCAGAAAAAGATAATTTTTGTGCCGGACCGGAGTTTGGGCGCCTATGTCGCCACGCAAATCCCCGATAAAGAAATAATTTTATGGCCAGGTTTTTGTCCGACGCATCACCGCATACTCGCGGAATTTTTGGCGCGGGTCAAAGCCGCGCATCCGCAGGCGTTGGTCTTAGCGCATCCGGAAAACAACAAAAATGTTTTGGATATGGCAGACTTCATCGGCTCCACCGGCCAGATGCAAAAATACGCGGCGGTGTCCGCGACGGAGGAATTTATCATCGCTAGTGAAAACAATCTGTTGCATCGTTTGCGGACGGATAATCCCGCCAAAAAATTCTATCCCGTGACACCGCTGGCCGTCTGTCCCAATATGAAAAAGAACACGCCGGAAAAATTGCTGAATGTGTTAGAAAACGAAACGAATTTGGTGAGCGTTGACACGGCCGTGGCGGATAAAGCGCGGCAGGCGATACAAAGAATGCTGGAGTTGTCTTGATTTAGTTTTTCGCCACAGTCCACAGATGCGCTACGTCGGTTTCCAGCAGGGCTTCCATGAAAGATTTTTGGTCCAGTAGGCCGCAGACATCGTTGCCTTTTTCGTCCTGCAGTATATACAACTCAGAGTCCAGAGACTTGACGCTGCCTTTGTAGCAACTCTCGTCTTTTTTGGCCAGATGCTCGTACATATTCATATGCCGCATACTCTGCTGGAATTTCTCGCTCAAAATAACTGTTGTGTTTGTTCTTTTCATAAAGCACCTCATATCTTGTATTTGTAAGTCTTTTCCTTACAGCAAGATATCGCAAGTTCTTTAAAGTTGTTGCAGAATTTTACAGCGAAATAAAATGTTGTATTTCGGCGGTCGGATCGGCGGCTTTGTATATGGCCGAGCCGGCAACCAGCACATTGGCGCCTGCGTCAACAGCAGCCGGAGCCGTGGCGCGATTGATGCCGCCGTCTATCTCAATGTCCGCCGACAATTGATGTTCAGTTAGATAAGCGCGGCATTTAGCTATTTCCGGCAAGCAGTCGGCGATAAATTTTTGCCCCGCAAATCCGGGCCAGACGGACATAAAAAGCGCCAGGTCAAACTCCGAAAGATAGGGCTGAATATCCGCGAATTTTTTGTCGGGATTGACAGCCAGACCGGCTTTTTTGCCCAGCGCTTTTATTTGCCGCGAGACTTTTACAGGGTCTTTGAGCGTTTCCAGATGCACGCAGATCAGGTCTGCACCGGCTTCGGCGAAAGCCTCCAGATATTTTTCAGGATTTTGGATCATCAAATGCGCGTCAAAAAAAAGTTTGGTGCGCGGACGGATTGCCGTCACGACGACAGGTCCGATAGTCAGATTGGGCACAAAATGTCCGTCCATGATGTCGAGATGCAGCCATTGCGCACCGGCTTTTTCAGCCAAAGCGATGTCTTTGTGCAATTCCGCAAAATCCGCGGAAAGAATAGACGGCGCGATTATCACCATAAAACTATTATAAATGTTAAAATCTTTTTATGAAAGGCAGAGGTTTTGTGGACGGCGGCGCGCGGGGTAATCCCGGGCCGGCTGGTGCGGGAGCGGTTTTGCTGGGTGACAAACCTCTGGCGATCAGCGAATATCTCGGCACGGCTACCAACAATGTCGCGGAATATACAGCCTTGATTTTGCTCCTGCGCAAAGCCGTGGAGCTGGGCTACGGCGAGCTGGAAGTTTTTGCCGACAGTGAATTGATGGTGCGCCAGATCAACGGCCAGTACAAAATCAAAGATGAAAAACTGCGCGGCCTGTATTTTCAGGCGGCGGAGTTGATCGCCAAACTGCAAAAATTTTCCCTGACGCATGTGCCGCGCGCGCAGAATAAAGAAGCTGACAAGTTGGTGAACGAGGCTATAGACCGTGGTCGCTAGAGTTTTGCATTTGCTCAAACAGGATCAGATCGCGCTGTACGTGGCGTTGATCGTGCGTTTGGCTCTGCCACTGCCTGCCAAATTTCTCACGAATTATCTCAACACGGCGCAGCTGGATTACGCGCTTTTGGTTTTGGCATTCATGCTGACGGTTTTTGTGCAGATTTTTGCGGCAGACTGTGCGCGGCAGATGATCGTGCGCAAAAAAATTTTAGTCGGACAGACTCTGACGGACAGCTTGAAACGCTATGTCCCGACGCTGTTTTTCGGCAGTGTGCTGCCGCTGCTTTTGGTGGTCACGCTGGGCGTGCTCCTGCTCTCCCTGCTGGGCGGGCAGTTTGACGCCAAGATCGCGTTTCTTCTCCTGCCGTTGATTTTTCTGGCCGGCCTGTGCGAAACGCTTTTTCCGGTGGTGTACGTTTTGAGCAATATGCCGGTGTACCGGATCTATTATTTGTTCGGCAATTATCTGCTCAAAAATTTCCGCCATGCGCTGCAGGTTTTGTTTTTTATTTTGCTGACCGCGCTGGTCGTCAGTTTGGCCACCCCGTTTTTGCAAAGACTGCCTTATGCCGAATTTTGGACCGCCCTCTTGAGCGGTTTTCAAGCTGTGTTTGTGGTTTACGGTTTGGTCATTATGTTTCTGGGCAATAATCAAGTGAGCGAGCTGGTCTGATGCTGGAGCAAAAGATTGTACAAAAAACTTTAGAGACCGCGCTGCGGGCCGGTCATCAATTTGCCGAGCTGTTTGCGGAATACAAAACGGCTTTTTCGGCCGGTTTGGACAATGGCCGGCTGGAGCGGATCCGTTCCGGCGTGGACTGCGGCTGTGGTTTTCGCATTATCAACGGCGCGAAAACTTATTATGGCTTTGTTAATTCCCTGTGCGCGGCGGATATTTTGGATCTGGCCAAAAGGGTCAGCACGCTGGCCGCGCAGTCCGGTAAAAAAACTTTGGCGGATTTCTCGCGGAAAAATTATCAAACCGCGCCGGATAAAAAAACCGTCGCTGAGAAAATCGAGCTGATCCGCGCCGCGGAAAAAGCCGCGCGCCAGTTTTCTAAAAAAATCTGTCAGGTGACAGCGCGTCTCGGCGAGAGCGAGCAGAAAATTTTTGTCGCCAACACCGCCGGAGTCTGGAGCGAGGACACACGGGCGCGCCGGAGATTTTTGGTGCAATGCGTGGCCAAGCAGGGTGGTGATCTGCAGACCGGTTATGAAACAGCAGGTTTTAGCGGCGGCTGGGGAGATTTTACTGCTAGGTGCGCGGCTGATCTGGCCGAAATCGCCGCCACGCGGGCGACACTGTTGCTCTCTGCGCAAAAAGCTCCAGCTGGCGCCATGCCGGTGGTCTTGAGCGGCGAGGCCGGCGGCACGATGATCCACGAAGCCTGCGGTCATGCGCTGGAAGCGGATTTTATTTACAAGAAAACCTCGATATTTACGGACACGCTTGGCACACAATTGTTCCCAAAATGTGTCACGATAATTGACGACGGCACGCTGGCTGGTCTGTATGGCACGGCGGCTTGCGACGATGAAGGCACTCCGGCAAAACAAAATATTTTAATCAACGCTGGCAAAGTCAGCGGATTTATGAATGACCGTCTGTACGCCGGTTTGCTAAAGCAGCCTCTGTCCGGCAACGGCCGCCGCGAATCGTATCGTTACGCGCCTATGCCGCGCATGACCAACACTTATCTGGCTACCGGCACGGACAATCCGGCAAAAATCATTCGCTCGGTGGACAGAGGTCTTTTTGTCAAAAAACTCGGCGGCGGCCAGGTCGATGTCACTAACGGCAATTTTGTTTTTGAAGTGACCGAGGGCTATTTGCTGCAAGATGGCGAGATCGGTCGGCCGGTGCGCGGCGCGACACTGGTCGGCAGCGGCAGCGCGGTTTTAAAAAGCATCGACATGGTCGGTAATGATCTGCATTTTATTTCCGGCGTGTGCGGCAAAGGTCAAACTGCGCCAGTTTCCGACGGACAGCCGACCGTGCGCATTCCGTCCCTGATCGTGGGAGGACAACAATAATGGAAAAATTGGCTTTAAAAAAATACTTGCAATATGCCCGTCAGCAAGGCGCGGACGAGGCGGAGATTTTTCTGACCAACAGCCGCGAGGAAAGCGTGGTCGTGCGTCAGGGAGTGTTGGAAAAAGTCGAATCAGCTGGCGATCGCGGTTTGGCGGTCAGAGTTATCTGCCAAAAACGCGCTGGATTTGCCTACACTTCGGCTCTGACCGACGCGGATATTTTGCGAACTGTGGATATGGCGTTGACGAACGCCGGTTATGCCGAACGTGATAAATTTCTGGGTCTGCCTAAACCGGACACTGAGCGGAGCCGAAGTGTCCGGAGAACGTTGCGAATTTATGCTCCAGCTACGGCTATGTTGTCTTTGCCGCAGCTGGCGGACTGGGCCGGACGCGCCGAGAGCGCGGCCTATACTTTGGACAGCCGTATTTATGCCACCGAGTCTGCGGCGGCTTTTGCCGCGTCAGGTGAGACGCGTCTGGTAAATACGCATGGCATTGACGCGCGTGGCCGGAAGACTTTGTGCGGTCTCTCGCTGGAGATCGCCGCAAAATCCGGCGCCAAAATGGAAGCGGCTTATGATTTTCGCTATGCGGTGTCTCCCGCCAAGATTGCTCCTGAAAAAATCGGCCGCCGCGCTGCCGAACGCGCGGTGCGTATGCTCGACGCCGTGCCTGCGCAAACCGGCAAATATGATCTGCTTTTGACACCGTCCGTAGCCCGTGATTTTTTGTCAGTCTTGGCCGAGCTTTTCAGCGCGGAAAATGTCCTGCGCCAAAGATCGCTTTTCCGTGGCAAACTCGGCAAACAGGTGGCTTCGGCTAAAGTTACGCTCATCGACGATCCGTATTTGCCGGCCTTGAGTGGCTCTTTTCTCTACGACGGCGAGGGTGTGCCCGGCCGCAAAAGAGTTCTCATTAAAAACGGCCGGCTGAGTGATCTTCTTTATGATGTACATTCCGCGCGCGAAAGCGGCGTGCCACACGCAGGCAATGCCGCGCGCGCCTCGATTTTCAGCGAGCCAATTATCGGCGCGAGCAATCTTTATTTTCAGCGCGGCAAGCTGACCAAACCGGAGATTGTCAAAAATATCGACCGCGGTGTCCTGATCGAGAACATCATGGGATTGCACACGGCCGATCCGGTGTCCGGTGAGTTTTCTTTTGGCGCGGCCGGACAGCTCATCAAGCATGGCAAATTGGCTGAGCCGGTCAAAGACATGGCGATCGCTGGCAATCTGGTGGATTTATTGAAATCCGTCAAAGCCTGCGGCAGTGACTTGGAGTTTTCGGGACATCATGGCGCGCCAAGTGTTTGGATCGCTGATATTATGGTGGCTGGGAAATAATATTATAGTCTAGATCTGGTTTCTACTTTCTGGAAAAACTCTGTTAATGAAATGTTGAGCGCTTTTGTGACAGAGTGCAGCACGGAAACTGTAAAGCTGTATTTAGCAGTTTCTACTTCTTGCAGATATTTGTAAGAAATGCCGGCAAGATCGGCTAATTCTTCCAGAGTTAAATTTTTTTGTTCCCGCAATTGCCGGATGTTGATACCGATCTTACGCAGAAAAGCGACATGGGGTTTGTGATGGGCGTTTGCTCTAGCCATATTGACAACATATAACGTATATGTTATAATTTCCCAATAACGTATCCGTTATAAAAGAATACACAAAACAAAGGGGGGGGGTCGTATGGTTAGAATTTTACAGACCAAAATAGCCAGAGGCGAACCGATGCTGGCAGACGATATTTTGCATTTAACTTTTTTCCCGATCGGCGCGATATTGATGTATGACGGCAGTAGTTGGACGGATAATGTTACTCTCAAGGGCTGGTATAGATGTGACGCCACCAATGCCGCTGCGGGATTGACGCCGGACTTGACGGACAAATTTATAATGGGCGCTGCGGCCAGAGGAAATACCGGCGGCAATAACAACATTATATTGACCACAAACAACTTGCCGGCGCACAGCCACTCGTTATCCGGGCTGGCCACTGACACAGTTTCAGGGCATACGCATAATTATTCTGGAACATCCGGCGGCGGCACAAGCCACAGTCACGGCTTATCCGCTATCAGCGTAACCGGCGGAGATCACAATCATGCTTTTAGCGGAAGTCCTTTGGAAGGATATAGCCCGTATTTGCAATTTCCAGGGCCGAATGGGACTGGTTTCCATAAAGATAGCGGCCGTTCTGGAATAATAACGGCATCAGAAACTGTGCCGGCTGATTGTGGCGCTGATGGGACACCGGATATGGCCCTGCGGTTTAAAATAGCCTTTACTCCGTCCGGTACGATCGGTAGTGTTGGTCATACCCATACATTGTCCGGCGATACAGGCGGCGAAAGCTCGCATATGCATTCTTATTCAGGGACTACAGGAAGTGATGGTTCACACAAGCATAATGTTTCCGGCAGTGTGGACAATACCGGTTCGGGCACGGCTTTTGACAGTCGGCCGAGTTATTACGCGCTGATTTTTATCAGGAAATGTGAGTAAGTTTACAGCTCCGGACGGACTTTTTTTATTTTTTCTTCCGCTTGTTTTTGGCGCCATGTAGCGATGGCCTTGTGATTGCCGTTGAGCAAAACTTCCGGGACTTTTAGGCCGCGAAAATCCGCCGGCCGCGTGTAGTGCGGATGATCAAAAGTTTCGCCGTCGTAAAAACTTTCGCTGATGATAGACTCCGCTTTGCCGACCACACCGGGCAACATCCGCGCGATACTGTCCAGCAGGACCAGCGCGGGCAATTCTCCGCCGGTCAGGACATAATCGCCGATTGAGATTTCATCCGTGACCAGCGGCATGATCCGCTCGTCGACGCCTTCGTAATGTCCGCAAATGACCGTAATGTTTTTCTCGGCGGCCATTTCGCGCGCGAGTTTTTGCGTCCAGGGTTGTCCCTGCGGACTGGTCAGGATCACGCGGCGTTTTTTGGGGAGTTTCAGCGCGGCGAGACAGTCATAAATCGGCTGCGCCAGCATGACCATGCCCGGCCCGCCGCCAAAAGGCTCGTCGTCAGTTTTGCGGTGTTTGTCCGCGGAGTAGTCGCGGATATTGACGACCTTGATTTCCAGCAGTTTTTTTTTCTGCGCCCGTCCGATAATAGAGGTGTTGCAGTACGGCGCGACAGCTTCAGGGAAAATCGTTAATATATTGAATTTCATGCGGAATATTCCTCTAAATTTTTTAGATCAACTTTTATTGTAGCAGAAATCTCTTTGACAAAATTTGGCAGAAGCGGGATTAGGATTTCTTTATTGTTTTCGCGCCGCACAACTAAAATATCATGCGCCGGAGTTTGTAAAACATCCGTGACGCTCCCGATAAAATTTTCATTTTGGTCATAAACTTTTTTTTGCCGGACATCTTCGTATAAAATTTTGTCCGGGGGTTTGACGGCGCTTTCCGCTTTTTGCCCGCGCAGTTTTTCCGCGGCGGTCAGCGAAGTTATTTCGGCCAGCTTGAGCAGAATATTGGTTTTGTGCGGCCGCGCGGATAGCAAAGTGTATTCCACTCCGCCGAGGAAGATTTTAAGGGTTTTAGAAAAATCAAAATCGCTGTACGGACAGTTGAGCTTCAGCTCGCCTTTGAGGCCGCGCGCGCCAACAATAACGCCCAGGTAATAAATGCTTTAGGCTCCTCTGATCTCCTGGATCACACCGTCTTTGAGCAGCACTTCGATGCCGCCCAGTTTTTTGTAAAGATTGTCGCCGGCTTTGACTGTCGTGATGCCCTGCACAGTACCCTGCAAAAACTCCGAGCCGATTTTCAGTTCTTTGGCTTCGGCGATTTTCTTTTCCACATCGGCTTTGGCTAGCGTGGCCTGCTGTTTGTCCATGTTGATTTGCTGTACTATCGCGGATACCTGCTTGACGGTTTTTTCACCTTGCTTTTTGAGATTTTCGACCAGCCGTTTGCCCTGTGTTTCCATATTGGCCAGCTGCGCGTCCATATTTTTGATGGATTTTTCCAGCTCGCCCACCAAATATTTTTTGAACTCTTCCGTAACGATAACTTTGATAACTACATTTCTTTGTAAAGTTAGCTCTGCCATAAATGCCCCCTTTTTACTGTTTTTTAAGCCTCTTTGTCTTTGGTCACAATTTCCACCGTGACTTTTTTGTTCTGCTTGGCGCCGGCGGCTTTGACTACCGTGCGCATCGCGTTGGCGATACGGCCCTCTTTGCCGATAATCTTGCCCACATCTTCAGGCGCCACCGAGATTTCAATAACCGTTATACTGCTGCCGCTGGTCTCGGACACATTCACCTCTTCTTGATTGTCGACTAGCGATTTGACCAGCAATTCTACCAAATTCTTCATTTTTTAAATCTCCTCTTTATTTTAAGGCAATATTGGACTTTTGCAAGAGTTTGGCCACCCGCTCCGAGGGTAACGCGCCGTGCTGATGCCATTTTTGCAATTTCTCGACATCGACTTGAAAAGCAGCCGGTTTGACCGCCGGATTGTAAAAACCCAGATTGTCCAGATACTCGCCGGAGCTTAAAGATTTCCGGCTGTCAATAGCGATCAGGCGGTAGTAAGGCTGATGTTTTTTGCCCATGCGTTTTAGTTTAATTTTTACAGACACAAATTCACCTCCGAAAACTGAAGCGATATTATAAACAAGTTTTGCGGGTTTGGCTATACTGTCCGCGTTGTGCTATAATCAAACGGATTTATTTATA
>JAISEH010000084.1 GCA_031264205.1 Candidatus Margulisiibacteriota bacterium | reverse complement strand
ACACGCTCCTTATAGCATATTTTAAAACTTAATCGTAACTTTTCCGGTAGCGTTTCATTTTATTTGCGGTCTTGTTATACTTCGCCTATGGTCAAACTCTTAATCGCCGGCACTGTCGCTTATGATTCGCTCCGCACTCCGCGGGGTGAGCGGCCGCGCATTTTGGGCGGCTCGGCTTTGCACGCGGCGGTGGCGGCTTCTATATTATTGAAGCAAGTTGATCTATTGAGCGTGGTCGGCGGAGATTTTGAGCCGCAATATTTGGATTTTCTGCGCGAACGCGGCGTGGATTTGCGGGGTCTCAAAATAATCAAAGAGAGCAAAACTTTTGCCTGGCGCGGTTTTTACGAAAAAGACCTGAATATCGCGCATACCATGCAGACCGATCTCAATGCGTTGACGCAATTTGACCCCGCGCTGCCACCGGAATATCTCGACAGCGACTTTGTTTTCTTGGGCAATATTGATCCAGTCCTGCAGGCCAAAATTTTCGCGCAATTGCCTGCGCGGAAATTCGGCGCGCTCGACAGTATGAATTACTGGATCGCCAGTCAAAAAGAAGATCTCTTAAAAGCCATAGCGCTGGCCGATCTGCTTTTTATCAATGACGCGGAAATACGCCAATTGACCGGCGAGGACAATTTGTTCCGCGCGGCGCGCGGTTTGCTGACCGGACGTTTGCGCTATGTTATAATCAAAAAAGGCGAGCACGGAGCCATGTTAATATCCGCCGAGCGTATAGCGATCGTGCCGTCTATGCCTTTGGATGAGATCGTTGATCCCACCGGCGCCGGAGACAGTTTTGCCGGCGGTTTTATGAGCTATATTGCCGAAAACGGCGTGGATTGGGATACGTTGCGCGCCGCGCTGGTATACGGCACGCTGACCGCGTCTTTCAATGTGCAGGGTTTTGGCTGTGAAAGGCTGGCGGAGATAACCAAAGCGGATTTGGACGAAAGACTGAAAGTTTTTCGTGAAATTACGCGGATAAATTGAGAAGTCTGGCGCAGCATTAGAGAATATCGCGCAATAAATATCTTTACCTTCGCGCGTGGTGGCTTCTCACTTAACGTCGGCTACTTTGTAGCCTTGTTAAGTTCGAACCAGACGCGCTCCGGCAAAATATTTATTGCGCTGTAGTATGTTAGGTATTATAGAGAATGTGTAGCGCGAGAAATACTTTGCCTGAAGCGGCCGTAACCTTCAGTGCTATGCCGTGGCCGCGCAGGTAAAGGTATTTCTCGCGCTTATAAAGATATTTAATTGCGCCGTAATTAATGTACAAAAAGGAGCAGAAAATGACAGACTATAAAGTAGCGGATTTGAGTTTGGCGGAGTGGGGCAGGAAAGAAATAACTATTGCCGAAAAAGAAATGCCCGGCCTGATGGCCATGCGCGAAAAATATGCCAAAGAAAAACCCCTGCGCGGCGTGCGGATCACGGGCAGTCTGCACATGACTATACAAACCGCCGTCCTGATCGAGACGCTGACCGCTCTCGGCGCGAAAGTGCGCTGGTGCAGCTGTAATATTTTCTCCACACAGGACCACGCGGCCGCGGCCATTGCCCGGAGCGGCGTGCCGGTTTTTGCCTGGAAAGGCGAGAGTTTGGAGGATTATTGGTGGTGTACCAGTCAGGCGCTGGCTTTTCCGGACGGCCATGGTCCGCAATTGATCGTCGATGACGGCGGTGACGCGACTTTGCTGATCCACAAAGGCTACGAGCTGGAGAACGGCTCGGATTGGGTGAAAACTCCGTCAAGCAGCCACGAGGAAGATATCATAAAAAAACTGTTAAGTTCAGAAAAAAACAAGACACGCTGGCATGACGTGGTCAAAGAATGGAAAGGCGTGTCTGAGGAAACGACTACCGGCGTGCACCGGCTCTATCAGATGCAGGAAGCGGGGCATCTGCTCGTGCCGGCCATCAATGTCAATGATTCCGTGACCAAATCCAAGTTTGACAATCTCTACGGCTGCCGCGAATCGCTGGCCGACGGCATCAAGCGCGCCACTGATGTCATGATCGCCGGTAAAGTGGCCGTGGTGTGCGGTTATGGCGATGTCGGCAAGGGTTGCGCGCGGTCTATGCGCGGTTTTGGCGCGCGCGTCATTGTTACCGAGATCGATCCGATCTGCGCTTTGCAGGCCGCGATGGAAGGTTTCGAGGTGGCGACTGTCGAGGACACGCTGGGACTCGGTGATGTGTACGTGACGACTACCGGCAATACGGATATTCTCACGCTGGAACACATGCAAAAAATGAAAGATCAGGCCATCGTTTGCAATATCGGCCATTTTGACAATGAAATACAGGTTGACCGGCTGAATACCGCGCCGGATGTTAAAAAACTGAATATCAAGCCGCAGGTAGACCAGTATACTTTTCCCGATGGCCATGCGATTTTCCTGCTGGCCGAGGGGCGCTTGGTCAATCTCGGCTGCGCGACCGGCCACCCGTCATTTGTCATGTCCAATTCTTTCACCAATCAGGCGCTGGCGCAGCTCGACTTGTGGCAAAACAAAGACATTTACAAACCCGGTGTCTACCGCCTGTCCAAAATTTTAGATGAAGAAGTCGCCAGGCTGCATTTGGCCAAGATCGGCGTCAAGTTGACCAAGTTGACCAAGAAGCAGGCGGATTATCTCGGTGTGCCGGTCGAAGGTCCGTACAAGGCGGAGCATTATCGGTATTAAATTAAAATACATCAAAATTTTCTGTTGAAAATTGCCGCTTGATTTTGCGCAAGTTTATCAAGATCTGCGTCGATACTTTAAGAGTCTAATTTTGTCGGGGGGACAAATGCGATTTGCGCTGCAACAAATAATTTCCGCTAACGATATCTATATAGAAGAGGTGATCTATGGTTTCGGTATCACCTGATCCAAATTACAATCCTCTTAACAACAGACCATCTGCCAGCGAGGGAGTTTCTGAAAATAATTTGTCTTGGCCTGGGATTGATCTTGAGGTAGAGCCGGGCAACAACAGATTGTCTGACGTCTACGACAGCGGTTTTCAAGACCTGTATGAATTTGTAACGTCCGGCATTGATAAAAAAGAAGCCAGCGACAGGCTGGACGAGTTGGTCAACGACGGTGCTTTAGATCCGGCGGACGCCGCCGCGCTGAATGGTTTATTGAGCAGTCCGCCAAGCTCTGTGGAAGACCTGATCGTCCGCCTGCCGGAATTGGATCCGGAACAAATAACAAAGATCACCGGTACGTTGGCCAGCGATCAAGTTTTTAAATTTTTTCATAAAGAAGCCGGACTTGGCGAGCTGATCGGACAGGGAAAGATCGCTGGAATAATCGTGCATGATGACGCCCGCGCGCCAGGCCTGGAATTAAAAGAGACGACCATTGCGATTTCAGATGAAGCGGAAAATATCTTGACTGGCGATATTGAAAATTTAATATTAACGCAAGCAGAAAACGGCGCGAACACTATAGAAAGTCAGAATTTGCGGCTGAAAGGAAAATTTTTTCACAATCAAGTTGAGATCCAAACAGAGGAATTTGAATATTCAAATCCGCCCGCGGAAGACGATTTGCCGTCAAATACGCATAATGTTTCCGCGCGTAATTTTTCCGCCAGTGGCATACATGACGAGACCGGTGCGGAATGGAATGTGTCTTCCGCAGAAATACAGGCCGAGATCGATCCTGACGAGCAAACTGGCACAGCGCACAACGTTAATTTTGAGGTGACCAAAGACGAGCATTCCCTAACCGGCCTGGCCAGTGATCTTGACCTCGCCGCGGCGGACAACTCAAGAGTAGATCTCCCTGTCAAGGCCGATAA
This sequence comes from Candidatus Margulisiibacteriota bacterium, assembly GCA_031264205.1. Taxonomy (GTDB): domain Bacteria; phylum Margulisbacteria; class Termititenacia; order Termititenacales; family Termititenacaceae; genus Termititenax. The sequence goes on along the minus strand of JAISEH010000084.1, from coordinate 788 downwards.
TACTCCAGCTTTAACAATTGCTTACCAGAATACTCATAACATCGGGCTGGATACGCTTATGACAGTTGAGAGCGGGCATTTGCAGTCCGCAGGCTCTATTTTTCCGGAAAACAATGAACTGCCATTTCAGCGCTTTCCAACGGAATTTTACTTTCAAAACGTCGAATTACGTACCGATTGGGGTTGGGCAAATCTGGCCGAATTATCCGGCCGGATAGAAAACAACGCTCAGGATGATCAGGGATTTACAGTCCGCGGCGCGCTGGCCGGCGGCCAATATGACAAATTCAAATGGTCGGCCAGTCTCGAGTCGGGTTACGGGCAAAAGTCCGGCGGTTTGTGGCACGGGCTGGCGCAGAACATTAGCGCGGCCGGCGCCTACGCCGAACACAACGTGTCCCTGAGCGCCGCGGAAGTTTCTTATGCGGAAAACAGCGCGGTTAATATTGCCAAACTGGCGGTCAGTTATGGCGAAAATATTCACGCTAATCTCGATGCTTTTAATTTTCAGCGTACCCCTGAAGCTTTGTCTGTGAGTATGCAAAACCTTGGCTTGCGCGCTTGGGACATCGGTTTTTCACTGGGGCAAAATGACGCGGTATACAACAGCCAGACCAATGATTGGCAGACCTCCGCTTCCAGACTGGCGGCGCGCTATGGAGATTATGGGTTTTACCTGAGCAGCTTTAGCGCTAATTACAACAACGCCGCTGGAAAAATAGAATTTGCGGCTGAAAATGTGCACGGAGTTATTGACCTGGCTAAACCGCTGCCGATTCTGTCGCAGG
>JAISEH010000044.1 GCA_031264205.1 Candidatus Margulisiibacteriota bacterium | reverse complement strand
AAATGCTGGCGCTTCTGAAAAAAACCAAGCTCGCCGCGCGCGGCGAGTGGCTGCAGCAAATCGCCAAATGGCAAAAAGATTTTCCGCTGTCCTATGTCAAAGACAACAAGACGATCAAGCCGCAGCAAGTTTGCGAAGTTTTGAATGACTTGACCAAAGGCAGCGCGGTGTACATCACCGATGTCGGCACGCATCAGATGTTTGCGGCGCAGTATTTGCGGATAAAATCTCCGCGGCGTTTTTTGTCGTCCGGCGGTCTGGGCACAATGGGTTTTGCTCTCCCCGCGGCAATCGGCGCGGCGCTAGCCTGCCCCAAAGAAAATATTATCTGTCTGGCCGGCGACGGCGGCATTCAAATGAATATTCAGGAATTGGGCACGCTCGCCACCAATAAGCTGCCCGTCAAAATCCTCGTCATTAACAATCGCTGGCTGGGCATGGTGCGCCAGTGGCAGCAGTTGTTTTACCGCGAACATTACTCGCACACCGACATGGCGGAATGTCAGCCGGATTTCCTCAAACTGGCCGAGGCTTACGGCATCAAAGGCGTGCAGATCGAAAATCCGCAGCATCTGGAAAAACAACTCCGGGAAGTTTTGGCGTACAAAGGCGCGGTACTGGTCAATATTTTGGTGGCGCGTGAAGAAAATGTGCTGCCGATGGTGCCGTCCGGCGGCGTGTTAAATAAAATGTTGCTGCCGAAAATCGGAGTGTTGAAATGAAACACATTATCGCGGTGATCGTGGACAATAAACCCGGCGTGCTGGCGCGGGTGGCCGGACTTTTCAGCCGCCGTGCGTACAACATCGACTCACTGGCGGTCGGCCCCACGGAAACCAAAGATGTGTCGCGCATCACGCTGGTCGTGCACGGCAACGACGAAATACTGGAACAGATCAGTAAGCAGTTAAATAAACTGCCTGACGTGAAAAAAGTTTTGGATCTGTCGCAGGGTGAATTTATCAGCCGCGAAATGGTTTTATTCAAAGTCAATGCCACGCCCAAGACCCGTCACGAGATTTACGCGCTGGCCAGCACTTTCCGCGCCAAAGTCATCGACATCGCCGAAGGCAGCATGATCATCGAAGCGACCGGCGACACCGCCAAGATCGAGGGACTGGAAGCCTTGCTGGAAAAATACGGCTTGCAGGCTGTCGCGCGCACCGGAAAAATCGCGTTGAGCAGAGGCCGAAAATAGTGCCAAAAAAAATAAACCATTACACTGAAACAGATTTATTTTCACTTTTCTTAGGTTTGACCTGTCTGAAAGCCGCTGTATATATTTTTATTCACAATCGCCTGAACGCCTGTATTTATTTATTTTTGGCGGCCGGTTATTTTGCTCTGCACGGCCGCGTGGGATTTAAATCATTCTGGAGCTGGCTCATCATCACCGGCGCGCCTTACCTATTCGCTTTATATTATTTGGATTTTGGTTTAATATGGACAGCGTTAGTCATAGACCTCGCATCCTGGGGCGGATTTTTAATTTTAAGAAAAGGAGTGAAGTAACATGGTGCAAACATATTACGACAAGGACGCCGATACCGGCATATTGAAAGACAAAACGATCGCGGTGATCGGTTACGGCTCGCAGGGGCACGCTCACGCGCTCAATATGAAAGACAGCGGCCTGCGGGTCGTCATCGGTTTGCGGCCGGACAGTGCGCACGCGGCGGCGGCCAGAGAAGCCGGTTTTGAAGTGCTGGCTCCGGCTGACGCGGCCAAAAAAGCCGATCTGATCATGATGCTCGTCCCCGATGAATTTGCGGCGGATATATATAAGAAGGACATTGAGAAAAATTTGCAGCCGGGTAATATTTTGGCTTTTGCCCACGGCTTTAATATTCATTTCAAATATATCGTCCCGCCCAAAGACATCGATGTGATCATGGTCGCGCCCAAAGGCCCCGGCCACATGGTGCGCCAGCTCTACACCGAAGGCGCAGGCGTGCCGGCTTTGTTTGCGGTGCAGCAAGACTACAGCGGTCAGGCGCGGAATATCGCCATGGCCTACGCCAAAGCGATCGGCGGCACGCGCGCGGGGATTTTTGAGACGACCTACAAAGAAGAAACCGAGACTGATCTTTTTGGTGAACAAGCGGTGCTGTGTGGCGGCATGTCCGCGCTGGTCACGGCTGGATTTGAAACTCTCGTCGAAGCCGGTTATCAGCCGACGATGGCGTATTTTGAATGTCTGCATGAAATGAAATTGATCGTCGATCTGATCTACAAACACGGTCTGGCCGGAATGCGTTATTCTATTTCCAATACGGCCGAATACGGCGACCTGACTGTCGGGCCGAAAATCATCGACGCCTCTGTCAAGGCCAGAATGAAAGAGGTACTCAAACGCATTCAGAGCGGAGAATTTGCTGACGAGTTTGTCAAAGAATGTCAGGCCGGCAAACCCAATATGGACAAACTGCGCGCCAATGCTAAAGAACATCAAGTCGAAAAAGTCGGCGAAGAACTGCGCGCCAAAATCCCGTTTCTGAAGGGCGGGAAATTACTGTAAGCGGAAATTCCTTTCCTGCTGGCGTCTAAAAGTTTCGCGCTTTCTTTGAAAGGCTTGTTCTTTTTGTTCCAGTTGATTTTTAACAAAATTTAACTGAATATAAGCGTCCATGTTTTCTTGGTCATTCAAGTATTCCGCTAAAGTCTGATTATAAATCTTTTGTAGATTTTCAATCTCTGTCCAATCCGCCGTCAAGAGCGCCGCAGCATACTCAGCGTCTGCATCAATATTAAGCGCCAATACCTCACGGTTATTTTTTCTCTGCTCGATATATTCGGAGATCCGCGCGCGCAGAGCTGGCGGCACCTTGATTCCGCCGCACAACTCGATGATATAAAGCTTCAAATCTTGTGAAATATTCGCGGTGGCTATATCTATTTCCTGTCCGGCGTTTTCCGGCGCGGCAAATAAATTTTCGATAACCTCTTGATCGCGTAGAGCTTCTTCCACAGCCGCGCGCGCCGCCGTATTTTGTTTTTCAATCTTCGTACGGATTTTCTTTTGTTCATTCCGTTTAACAAAAAATTGCGTCCACATTCCAGACATATCGTCATTGCTCGGAGAATAATAATAATTGTCGGACGCCAAGCCTTGTTTTTGCAATGATTCCACCTGTGCTTCCTGAACAGCCAACGGCGCACAATTCTCGACATATAAACGTTGAGCGGCAGTTAAACTAGATAACAGTAAGGTCGTTGAGTTACCGTAAAACTTAGACAACGGAATAAGTTCTTGAATTAACTTCTCGTACTCCGTTAAATCGCTGAAAAGAGGCGCTAGAGCCAGTGCGGCGATTTTCATATTTTTATATTCGTCAGTCGCTTCAAATTCTTCTTGGGTCATTTCTTTATCCACGACTTGTTTTTGCAGTTTTTGAAAAGCCGGCAAATGTTTATTAATATAAGCAAGATTATCGCGAAACACTTTAATGTTATCCGCCGCGTTTTTTTCCACCTGCGCTAATTCGGTCCCGGCTTGAGGCAAACGCGCGCGCAAAATATTTAATTGTTCTACGCCAACTTTTAACTCATCTCTCAAACTATACACTTGCCGTCCGACGACTTCTTCATCTAATCCTTCTAAATCCAATTTGGCTAGAGCGGCAGCATAATCTCCAGCCGCAAATAATTCCTGCGCTGGCTGTATATGCGTGTTATAAAAAGTATGTTCAGGCGACACTTCAGCAAAAGCCGCGGCGATTTTGGTCTTTAATTCTTCCTGCCTATTTTCGTTATCGACAATTTCCTGACGCAGAGCAGCCAAACGATTATTATTCAGTATTTGATCCAGACGCGACTTCACAATGCCGTTGGTAATCGCTTTGGCCGTCAATTTGCTAATGTCGCGAATAAATTGTTCGACCAATCTGTGGGTCTGTTCCAAAAAGCCATAAGATTTTTCAGTCTCCGCCAGAGCTAGATCCGCTTCGGCAGATGCGCTTTGCACCCGCATTTTCTCCGTTGGAGTAAGCCCGTCGAGATTTGGCAGCGCTTGTTTTTCTTCCTCGCCTTTTTTGACGTATTCAAGATAACCGGCCTTGAGCAGCGGCACAAAAGAATTAAGCGCCTCGGTAAAATTTTCGAGCCAGGCGCTCGACGAATTGTTAAGAAAAGGCGCTGTCATTCCCAGCGCCGAGATCGCGTAATCAAAACACTTCAACTCCAGCTGCAATCTTTGATTTTGCCGTTCATTTTGCCTCTTGGTAATTTCACTCGCGCCTTTTTTCAGACTGTCCATAATTTGCTGGACAAAACGTTTGTGCAAATCGGCAAATTCTCGCAAAATCGATGTTGTTTCCGCAGCGGCGGCATTCAACACGCCGTGCACGTTGCCGCGACCTTCGGTTAATTCAGCGCGCACATCTAACATTCGCTCTTCGATTTTATGCAACTGGTCAAGAATAGTATTAATGTACTCCAAATGCCCTTTGTCTTCCATGGCAAAACCGTATTCGCTGATATTATTTTTGTAATTCATGGCCTCCAGCAACAGATTTTCTTCGGCTTCGGTCAACCGGCTAAAACCTAGTTCTTCTGCCAGATCGCCATTGGCCAAATCTTCGGCGGTCAGACGATTGACCGCATCCAGTGTGGTGTCGTTAATATCTTTGAGCAGATAAAGCGCTTCAGATGAAATAGTGGTCAACTGACCCAAGGCGTTGGCTTGGTCTATATTCAAACCACAAGCGTAGCCCATAGAGGCAAAAGTCGTGGACAAAATGCTAGTGGTAAAACTGCGCTGCATTTCCGTTACGGCAAAATTGCGTTTGGTTTGCAGATCAGCTATCGAGTAAACCTGCTCGGTTAAAATACTCCACTCTTGCAGTGCAGTTTCTTTATTGATCGCCGCGAGTGAGGCAGTCAATCCTGTGGTCGGGGCAGTTTTTTCGGCCAGCTCCATATGCACAATATCTCGCGCCTTTTGCCGCGCGGATTGCAGAGCAGCCAAGGCTTGCTCCATAATTAATTGCTTTTGCAATTTAGCGTATTTTTTTAGGAAAACCCGCTGATCGACCGTTACATTGCCGCGATCATCTTCGACCCAGAGATCGGGAGACTTGAAACCAGACAAACCAGCGGACAAACCGCCGCTATTCGGATTTTTCTGATTTTCAGCCTGCAGTTTCAGATCGGAATCGCCGATAATCAGATTAAAAATATTATCTTTATTTTGGCCAAAAAGATTGTTAACTTGACTGTAAATAAAAGCGTCATTTAAGTCGTTATTGCCTCTGGCAATTTGACTTTGTCCCATCAGCAAACCGCTGAAAACCGAGGCGAGGATATTGTACCCGGCTTTATTCACATCTACCTGCATATCCACGCATTTATTGATAGCCTGTGCCTGAATATTGGCCAGATAAGCTTGTTTCTGCACAATGTCCTGCAACAGCGCAAAATCTTGTTTGGCGACAACTTTGACGGTTACGCTTTGCGTACTAGCTTTGACGTCCGTCATTTCCTGATGCACAACATTGCGGCTATTTTTCTGCGCGGCGTTGAGCGTTATCTCCAATTCTTTCTCGATCTGCGCCCACTTGATCTCTTCCTGTAATTGCAAATATTTTTCATAATCGAGCGTCTTTTTGTTTTCCGTCAAATCTCTCAGCATAGCGCTGGAATTAGTCAAAACACTATCGTACACCGCATAAAAATCCGTGCTGTTTTGACTTTGCCCCTCAAAATTTGCCGCGGCATTAGGATTGTAGACGGCATTATTTTTAGCCGTTTGCTTGCCGTAGTAACCAAAAGCCGCTTCGCCGGTACTGCGGAACAGCGCGCTCAGCATTGTACCGCCTGTGCCAAAAGTCACTATATCGATCATGCCAAAAAATACTTTGCTCATAATATTGAAGCCTGTGTTGAAATTAAGACTTTTGATCTGTTCTTCCGCTTCTTTGCGGCGATTGTAAGCGTCGGCGATTTGAATTTCTTTCTGGCTCAAAACATTCATTTTTTCGATCAACTCGGTCGCTTTTTGATTGACCACATTCTCGGCATATTTGCTAGCCACCGCGCCGGGCAAGGATAATTCCGCAGCCACATTATCGCGGCCTTGGTGCTGAGATTTTTGGATCATTTCGATCAGCCGCAAAGCATTAACCAAAGCCTGCACACGCAAAGCATTCTGCGTATGGAGTGTGTTGTCAAACTCCAGATAGCCATTGTTGGCTTTCAGCGCGCTGTTTTGCGCCGTGATGTTTTGCTGCATTATTTCTAAATTGAGCAGTTCAACATAACCGTCCGTGTTAAAAGTTTGCGCCTGCACGGTCTGAAGTTCGGTTTGTAAAGCAGTCAATTCATTTCGCACGTTTTCTATTACCGCGCTATCTGCGCCTATTTTTTCTAATTCCTCCAACTCCTGTCTCTTGGTCTCTATATTTTCTCCCAGCTTCTGCTCCAGAGCCTGTTTCTCCGCTTTTTTATCTTCTAATTCTTGTTGATGTTTTCTCAATTCCGCTACTTTTTTTCGCAGGCTAACACCGTCCATTTGTTTTTGTGAGGTGTGCAGGAGCATCAGCTGTTCTTCTATTTCTTCCTGTTGCTTAAGCGCACTTATCTCGATACGATTAGTGCGCATATTTTGCACAACTGTTGTAATGGTAGTAACCACACTTAAAACTACTGGAGCAAAACTAACGCCAACCACCCCAAAAAGAACTGAAGCAAGAAAAGAGACTATTCCTCCAATCAATAATGTCCAGAGCTCCGCATGCTCCTGTTTACGCTGCGCTTCAATTGCTTTTTTCATGGTTAATTCTGCAATTTTATTATGGTTATTAACATAATCAGAAATTTCTTTTTGCCGTGTATTAACATACTTGGTAAGCGACTGAGTTTGCTTATCATTTAATTTTTCAATATTCATCTTTTGGTAACCGGATTGCTCGATCATGATCTGCTGTATAGCGTTGCGGCTGTCGCCTTTGGCCTGCGTCAGCATAGTGATTAATTTTTGCAGATTGGCGGCAAAAAGAATTCTTTCTTTATACTCGTCAAATTTATCAGTGCGCATGATCAAGAAAGGAGAGTTTTGCGTTTTGAAGAAACGCTTTACCGTCTCCATCGGCCGGTTTTTCCATTCTCTTAGCAGAGTTTTTGTTGAACGGATATTTTCTAATGCTGTGGTATACAAATTGTTTTTATTATATCTAGTTTCCATCGCGTCCAGCCAAGTCAATATTTTATCGATGCATTGATCGATCGCCGCTTTATCATCTTGCGTGACACAACGCTATAATTCCGCTTTAAAATCACTAGTCAAAAAAAGGAAACTAGCGGCCGGCTGCTCATCACCTGCACCTTTTAGAACCAAAGCCTGATACTCTTCAATAAATTCTTCGTCATAACTCAAAGCAATCAGCGCTTCCGTAACATCCTCATTAAGTATTGTACCGATTATTTCAGCGTCTATTTTCGGTTTGTATGGTGATTGTTCTGTGGGGGAAATAGTTTCTTCCACGATTACCCTGACCGTGGCAGTGCTTTTTAAGCCATGAGTATCGGTAACGGTTAGTTCAAATGTGTAAACTCCCATTTGCAAATTGCTTATTTCAGTACTTGGTAAAGCGCTGTTGGCAATAGTACAATTATTGGGTCCATTAAGTTGTTTCCATCTATAGGAAATATAATCGCCATCCTTATCGATAGCATTGCCACTTATTGTGGCGGTATTGCACTCGGATAATAGAACTATAATATCTTCCCCGGCGTAAACTTCTGGCGGGTTTGAAACGACCACTAAAACTTCATCAGTATGCGTCGCCCCCTTAGAATCCGTTACAGTCAATCTAAATTTATAATTTCCAGATTGCAGTCCGCTCAGATTTGCTGTAGGTGAAGAACTATTGCCAATAGTACAAGTGTTGGGGCCGCTAACTTGTTCCCACTTATAGGTCAAAGCATCATTATCAGGATCATACCCGCTGCCTTCCAGTGTCGTAGCGCTGCCCTTGGACAAATCAACTATACGATCCGTCCCCGCATAAGCTGTCGGAGCCCTGTTTGCTGGAGGCTGAGGATCTGTGGTAGTACCGCCGGTACCAGTATTTCCTCCTGTACTAGTATCACCGCCCGCAGCCGTCCCGTTGTCAATCAGGAAATTATTAGCAACCAACGCGGCGGGATTGGTCCTGCTCATTCGGGCAAGCTCATTGAGAGCATTTACATTTGCATTATACTCCTGATATTGCACAGAATTTTTAGGATATTTATCCCTGATAATAGATTGCGCTGTGGCTATTACTTCAAGATGTGTGGCTAATCCATTCCAATCTCCATTGTTGGCATATTCTTCTATTTTTGCAGCTTGAATATCCGTAAGTTTAAATCTATTTTTTACTGTGCTATCAACTACATAAATGTGTTCCGGCACACCAGCTGCGGAACGAAAAACGGTAGAACTTTCGGCAGTGTCCACAACTTCACCAAAAATTTCCTTATCGTTAAAACGAAAATACACAGCAAAATTCCATTCTTGCCTCGTAGGCAGTTCAGACAACGCGCCAATATTTTTGCCATTGGCAAAAGCAGGATCGATAATATACCGCGCGTCATTTTCGTCCTGATATTCCACAAACACATGATCGCCATAAACCGAATCTTTACCAGCCGTTACGGAAACACGGCTGTTGGCCTCTTCATAACTTAGCCCTTCTCGCATTAACAAAGCAATCAACGCCGAAGCTAACAAATTAGCCAAGTCTTCGCAGTCACCGCTTTTATTAGCGATAGTTTCCTCAACAAAATTCCAGCTGTCTAAAGCGTCCGGCGTATATTTAAAATTATTAACAATATAATTATAAAGTTTGACTAGCTTATCTTCGAGATAGACACCGCTGTCGTTCAAACCGGAAATATCAGCAAGTAATTTCTTGATCGCCGGACTATATGGATCGACATAGTCATACACACTGTTAAAACCACCGGTTTTTTCTGAATAGCCGTAAGCGTTGTCCACAATCGCTGTGCCGTCCGCTGCGCGTTTTACCGTATAGTAAGAATCTTTATTTTCTGCAGTTTTTGTTTTGGCATCATACTGTTTGTGATTGTAAATATAATTGCCATCCTCTTGCTGATCAGTTTTAAAGTATTTATTCTTGGTAGCAGATTTATTGTTTAAGGAAAGGCCATTCATTTTTAAGGCCACATTATTGGTTTTGTCTTTGCCAAAAATCCGCGGCATGAACCGCGTAAAAAAGGCTTTGCCATTTTGCCTGCTTTTTTTGGTTTTGGCCAATTTGGGCTTGGGCAGGGTTCTGCTGTGGACAGAAGGCAAGTCGTGGTCAAACGTGTCGCCGTTATCGTATTCCAGACTAGAAATAAATGCTTCTCTGCTGTCCTGCGGACTAATAGAATACTCTTCGGTTTGTTCCAGTAATACTTTATTGGCGTTTTCCATAATCTCTTCCTTCTATATAGTATATATCGTTTTCTCTCGCTGCAAACTTGCGTGCAATTTTTCCTATTTTCTAACGATATCTTGGTATAAAAACCAGAAATGTGGGTATAGCTATGCAAGAATATATCAATATTTATCGATATAAAAAACACAACCTTTAAGGAGAATATATATGAAAATAACCGATCAGAATTTAAATCCCAGTTATGTCCCCTATTTACAAAAAGCGGACAGTACAGAAACCGGCGGCAATGAAGATGGGGAAATTAATGCACAAGAACTCCAAAAAGCTTTGCAGTTGATATTGGACGGCAAGAAAATATCCGAACTGTCAACTCAAGAGCAAACCTTGTTGCGGACTTATATGGATAACCATGCTAATGATGACCTCATTAATACTCCCGAAGAAATAAGCGAGGCTGTTGAAACTATAAAAAAAGCGCTTGCGGACCAAGAAAAAGGTCTGGAAGATTTCTTCTATGCAGATAGAGGGTTAAATACTCCCGTGCCAGCCGCAGAAAAAGAGCAAAGCAAGCAAACTACTGCAGTTGAAACCGGTTACGAAGCCAGATTTAGCAGTGACGACCCTGCTCAGCATGGAATCGGGGTTAATGCCACTATCAAAGGTGAAAATTTAGAAATAGAAGCCGGTATATTCACACCCGCTGCAGACCCTGCTAAAACAGAGTACTCATTAGCTATTAAGGGATTCTGGAATGGCTGGTATCTTGGCGGCGGCGATCTGCCAACTCCTTTTGGCTTTTTACAACAATCCGACCCTAAGGCCACTTTTCCTGGTATTAATGTGAGCACTCCATCACTTGCCAATGGTGTAATTACCGGTGGCTTTTTTACTTATGCGTTTGCTCCGGGAGCCACGCAAAGCATGTACAATTTAGTTGATGCTCTAGCTAACAAGGAAGTTCCGGTCACTGTAATC
>JAISEH010000041.1 GCA_031264205.1 Candidatus Margulisiibacteriota bacterium | reverse complement strand
ACTCAACCAAGCCGCGTTACTCGTGGCGTAGCCACAGCGGGAAAATAAATTTTGTTTTGTGTTAAAATAATTTTGCTATGCCGCTTACTCTAAACCGCGTTCAACAATTAAAAGCCTGTCAAAAAGCTTTGCAAATTGAATTTCAAAATCTGGAGTTGCTGGATCAGGCTTTGACACATTGTTCGCACGCCGCATTCAACAACGAGCGGCTGGAATTTTTGGGCGACGCGGTTTTGAAAATAGTCATCTCCGAATATTTATTTGAAACTTTTGCTGATCAAGACGAGGGTTTCTTGACCAAAGTCCGCGCGGTGCTGGTCAGCGACTCGGTGCTGGCGGAGATCGGCGCGCGTTATGCGCTGGGTGATTATTTGCTGATGAGCCGCAACGAAGCCGCGACCGGCGGCGCACTGCGCAAATCCAATCTGGCCGACAGTCTGGAGGCGCTTTTTGCGGCCTGCTATCTCGACGGCGGTTTGGCACGCGCGCGCGAGTTTATTTTAAGGATTTTTCGGCCGATTTTCGCCGAGGAAATCGGGCTGGCGGACTTTCAGGATTACAAATCTGTCCTGCAGGAAAAGGTGCAGGCTTTAGGCTGGAAATTACCGGAATATCGTGTTATACAGGAGGCCGGTCCGGAGCACGACAAGGTTTTTACCAGCGAAGTGCTGGTGGCCGGGCCGGGTGTTCTGGCGCGACTGCGGCCTTACGCGGCGCAGGGGCAAAATAAGACCAAAAAAGGCTCGGAGCAGCAGGCCGCTAAAAATTTGCTGCAGGACGCGCATTTCAGGGGGATACTGGAGAGTGTTTGAATGTATCTGAAAAAACTGGAAATGTTCGGGTTCAAAACTTTTCCCGACCGGACAGTTTTAGAATTTGCCGACAAACACGGCATCACGGCGATCGTCGGGCCAAACGGCTGCGGCAAGAGTAATATTATTGACGCTTTTCGCTGGGTCATGGGCGAGCAGTCGATCAAGCTGCTGCGCGGCTCGCTGCAGGAAGAGGTTATTTTTGCCGGCACGGAAGACCGCAAGCCGGTTTCTCTGGCGGAAGTTTTTTTGACTATCGACAATTCCGATCACCGCCTGCCGGTGGATTACAGCGAGGTCGAGGTTGGCCGCCGTTTTTACCGTACCGGCGAGAGCGAATATCTCATCAATAAAGAAGTGGTGCGCCTGCGCGACGTGCAGGAATTGCTGATGGACACCGGTATCGGCAAAGGCTCTTACGCGATTATCGGGCAGGGGCAAGTGGTCAGCATATTGCACAGCAAACCGGAAGACCGCCGCAAATTATTCGAAGAAGCCGCCGGCATTCACAAATACAAATCCCGCAAGCACGCCACGCAGCTCAAACTGGAAGCCGCCGAACAAAATCTATTTCGCTTGAGCGACATTCGCGCGGAAATTCATCAGCAATTGGGGCCGCTGGAGGAACAGGCTAGGACCGCCAATGAATATCAGGTGTTGAAAAAAGATCTGGCCGGTTTGGAAATCGGTTTGTTCAAAGTCAAGCTGGGCAAATTGGATTCTTTCCGGCAGGAAGTCGAACAAAAAATCACCGAATATAAAAAAGTAGTCGACGAAGCCGACGCCGGCGCGCAAAATATCGCTACGAAAAAACAGGAATTCCGCGACAGGATAGTCGAGCTGGACAAACAATTACAGGCTTGCGACAGCCAGCTGCAGGATTGGCGCCGGCAAAAGGCGGAGTCTGCCAATAAATCCGATGTGGCCCGAGAGCGCGTCGGCAATCATAGCCAGCGTTTACAGACTGTGGAGCAGGAGATCTCGCAACTGGAGGCCAACAAAACAGCTTTGCTGGCGCGGCAAAATGAAGCGCAGATCGAACTGGGCGCGGTGGAAAAATCCGTGGCTGAGCTGCACGAGCGTTTGGCCAAGAAAAATGAAGAGACCGGCGTGATTGTCGGGCGCTGGCAGCAGGTCAATCAGGAAATTGCCGATTTGAAAAAAGCTTTGACGGATTTTTTGGATCAGGTGGAAAATAAAAAATCTAAACTGCTGGGTTTGACGTCCGGCGAGACTGTCGTGGCCGGCGATTTGCAGCGCGTGGAAACTTCGCTGACAGATTTTGCGCGAGAGCAGGAAGAGCTGGCGCAGCGCAAAAACGAGCTGCTGGAGCGCAAAACTTTTGTCGACAACAGCGTCAATGATTTGCACGCGCGGCGCGATGAATTATTTAAGCAGCGCTCCCAAAAAGAAGACGAGCGCAAAACTAGATTGAATCTGCGCATCGAGACCAAAGAAAAATTTGACCAGCAGTCTTCACGCTTGAAATTGCTGGAAGAAATGCAGCAAACACATGAAGGTTTTCAAAAAGGCGTGCGTTCGGTTTTTCAAGCCAGAAAAGACAATGCGCCGGGTTTTGCCGGCATTGCCGGAGTGGTGGCGGATATTATCACTGTGCCCAAACAATACGAGGCCGCGGTGGAAGCCGCGCTGGAAAATAATTTGCAGGCTATTGTGGCGGAAGACCGCGCCACTGCCGAGCAGGTGATCCGCCATTTGCGTGAACATTCGCTGGGACGCGCGACGTTCATGGCCGGCGGTCTGCTGAAAAACGTGGTCAGGATCGCGCCGCCGCGCGGCGTTTGCGCTGTCGATGTGGTGTCCTGCGCGGAAAAATATCAGGAATTTATCACCGGCTTGCTGGGCGCGGTGTGTATTGTGGACGATCTCGAACAGGCTCTGAGCCTGTCTGAACAAATTGAGTCCAGCGGTTTGACGGCGGTGGTGACTTTGGCCGGCGAAACGTTGACCGCCAGAGGTTTGCTGACCGGCGGCTCGGTCGGCAAAGAACAGGAGTCAGCTTCTTTATTGAGCCGCCAGAGAGAGATCATCGAGTTGAAAAAAGACATTGAACAGCACACCGGCGAACTGACCGCGCTGGATGCGGAGATTAAAAATATCGAACAGCTTTTTGGCCAGATCGAAAACGAATTAAAAGAACATGCCAATAAATTGAAGCATCTGGAGATAGAGCAGGGCACTATTGCCAACGATCTGGCGCGCCTCGAGATCGACCGCGGCAAGCTGGAAAAAAATATCGCTAGCAGCCAGCAGGAAATCACGCAGCAGCAAAGCGAAATGGAAAGAATTGCCGGACAAAAACAAAATTTGCAGACCGAGCTGGACGAGCTAAATAGACAGCGAGAAGAAAAAGAAAAAGTTATTGCGGAAAAAGAAAACGCTTTGCAGCAAGCGGACAATGAAAAAACCGCGGTCAATGAATTGCTAACCGAGATCAAAATTAACAGCACCAACGCGCTGGCCTCTAAACGGCAGGTGGAGCTAAAACTGGAATCTTACCGCGACAATATTCAGCAAACCACGGCGCAGCTGGCCGAGAAAAATACGGAAAAAGAAACTTTGCGGCAGAGTATCGCCGAGGCGGAAAATATTTTGCAAAGCACGCAAGATGTCTTGCCGGAAATCGAGAGCAAGATCGAGCAGACGCAGACCAAGCTTAATACAGCCAATCAAGAGCGCGCGCGGTATTTCCACGATCTGGAAGTTTACGACCGTCTGGAAAAAGAACGCAATGATACCGACCGCGAAGTGCGTGCCAGGCTGTCCGAAGAAGAAATCAAAATGGCGCGCGTGGAAGCCGAGCATGATGAGATGCTGCGCCGCATGGCCAATGAGTATAATTTGACTATCGAGGACGCGCTGAAATCCGAGACTGTGGTGGAAGATTACGAAAAGACACAGGACGAGGTAGAAAAACTCAAGCGCCGCATTAAGCGCATGGAGCCGGTCAATTTGCTGGCGATCGAGGAATACGAAGCGCAAAAAGAACGTTTGGCTTTTATCGAAAATCAATGCGAAGATTTAGAAAAATCTAAAGCCGATCTATTAAGCATTATCAAAGAATTAGACCGCACCGCGCTGGAAGCTTTCCAAGAAACTTTTCAGGTGGTGAATGAACATTTTAAACAGATTTTCACCACGCTTTTCAACGGCGGTTATGCCGAACTGCAAATCCTGGATAATAATAATATTTTGGAATCCGGCATTGAGATTTTGGCGCGTGTGCCCGGCGCTAAAAAAACACAATCCATGTCCCTGCTTTCCGGCGGCCAGAATGCTTTGACGGCAGTGGCGTTGTTGTTCTCACTGCTTTCGGCGCGCCCGGGGCCGTTTTGCATACTTGACGAGATAGACGCCGCGCTCGATGACCCGAATATCGGCCGCGTGACCGAATTGCTAAAAGAATACGCGGAAAAAACACAGATCATTATCATCACGCACCGGCAGGCCATGATGTCTGTGGCGGAAGTTTTGTTCGGCCTGACTATGGAACAAAAAGGTGTTTCCAAAGTTGTTTCACTGGAGCTGCCCGGCAAAGAAAAAGCGCTGGTAGAAGCATAGTTCACCCCTCCGCCGCTTACGCGGCACCTCCCCTTGATAAGGGGAGGTAAGTTAGGTGTTATAAGATATTGAGAGAGGAAATAAAATGCCCGCCGTTATAATTGATGGAAAAAAAATTGCGCAAAGTATCAGCGAGAAAATAAAAACCGAAGTTACCAAATTGGCCGTCAAGCCCGGACTGGCGGTCATTTTAGTCGGGGCTGATCCGGCGTCGCAAGTATATGTGAATTCCAAAGAAAAAGCCTGTCAGGAAATCGGTTTTTATTCTGAAGTGCACTGCTTGCCGGAAACGACTGGCGAGGCGGAACTGCTGGCTTTGATCCAAAAATTAAATGTTGACCCTAAAATACATGGCGTGCTGGTGCAATTGCCTCTGCCGCGGCAGATAAATGAGGACAAAATTATTCTGGCTGTCGATCCGGCCAAAGATGTGGATTGTTTTCACCCGACTAATACCGGGGCTTTGTTTAGCGGTATGTCCAGCGCGGTCTTGCCCTGCACGCCGGCCGGTTGCATCGAGTTAATTAAGTCTACCGGCATTTCACTAGCTGGCAAAAAAGCGGTCGTGGTTGGCCGCAGCAATATTGTCGGCAAGCCGGCCGCTATGCTGCTCCTGCAAAACAACTGCACAGTGACACTTTGTCATTCCCGCACGGCTGATCTGGCCGCGGAAGTCAGACAGGCGGATATTGTAATAGCGGCTGTCGGCAAAGCAGATATTATTACTGGTGAAATGGTCAAGTCCGGCGCAGTGGTGATCGATGTCGGCACCAACCGCGTGAACGGCAAATTGACCGGCGATGTGGATTTTGTGAGCGTTTCCGCAGCCGCCGGATTCATCACTCCAGTCCCCG
>JAISEH010000054.1 GCA_031264205.1 Candidatus Margulisiibacteriota bacterium | reverse complement strand
TGAAGCGCGGCTGCTGACCGCGGCGGAGCTGGGCAAAACTGCTGTTGCCGCTGCGGAAACTTTTGAGCAGCTGGAGGACAGGCTCAATCAAGAGCTAGCGGAGCTGCGCCGCGAGCTTTTTCAGGACACGGATATTGCGAATATTTGCTGGCTCAAATACGATTTTCACAATCTCAAAATTTTGCTGAAAGAAAAATTAACCGAGCAAAACCTCGATCATTATCTATTGCCGCTGGGCAAGGACAGCTTGGCGGATTTTGACCAGCCGCTCGTGCGCCGCGCGGCGGAGATTTACGAAAAAACGACGGATTTTTGCCAGATGGATTATTTTGTGGATCAGGAATATTTGCGTGCTTTGCAAACGCTGGCACAAAAACAAGACCGGCACATACAGGCGTATGCGCGCGCGCAGGCGGCGGTCGCCGAATATAAATACAATTATGATCCGGCGACCGCCGCGGAAACTTTGCGCCAGAAATTCCCCGGTATAGAAATGCCGGAGACATTGGACGAGGGCGCGGTGGAAAAAGCGCTGGAGGATTATGCCAACAAACAACTTTTTGCCGGACGTTACGGCTGCGGCGCGGCGGCGATTTTGGCTTTTGTGCAGGCTAAAGAAAATGAAATGAAGAATTTGAAAATCTGGTATTTGAGTCACAGCCGCGCCTTGCCAGACCTGCAAAAATATTTGAGGTATTCGTATGTCTAGAGAAAAAGTCGCTTTGCTGGGACCGGCCGAAACCGTCAAGCCATTTAGCGCGCTGGGTGTAAATTGTTTCGAGCTGGAAGACGCGGACAAAGCCCGTGATTTACTGGCTGAACTGGCTGGAGATGAGACGACAGGCTTGATCTTGATTGCGGAAAAATTAGCCGCGGCTTTGCTGCCGGAAATCGAAAAAATAAAAAGACGGACGCTGCCGGCGGTGTTTATTTTGCCGGAATACAAAACGCAAACCAATCTCGGTCTGCGCCGGCTGGAAAACACACTGGCCAGAGCAGTAGGACGGGCGGTCTAAAAAAGGAGCAGAACATGACGGGAAAAATTGTCAAAATCGCGGGGCCGCTGGTGATCGCCGACGGATTGGCCGAAGTTAAAATGTACGACGTGGTGCGGGTCGGCGCGCGGCGGCTGATTGGCGAAGTGATCGAGATCAAGCCGGACAGCGTGGCCGTGCAGGTGTATGAAGAAACCGCTGGACTGACGCCGGGTGAACCGGTCGTGTCCACTGGCGAGCCGCTTTCGGTCTTGCTGGCGCCCGGACTGATCACGACTATTTTTGACGGCATTCAGCGGCCGCTGGAAAGAATCAAAGACCAATGCGGCTCGTTCATTGCCAAAGGTATAGATATTCCAGCGCTGGATCTGGAGAAAAAATGGCGTTTTGTGCCGACGGCTGTGGTCGGTGATACGCTGTGCGCTGGTGACACACTGGGCTATGTGCAGGAAACAACGGCGGTCAAACATTTGATCATGCTGCCGCCGCTGGCTAAAGGCGGCGTGTTAAAAAGCATCGAGAACGGCGAATTTAAGATCACCGAAACTATTGCGGTTGTGGCCGGTGAAAATGGCGTGGAAGAAAAAATCGCCATGCTGCAAAAATGGCCGATCCGCCGGAAACGGCCTCATGCCGGTAAATTGCCGCCGGACAAACCACTCATCACCGGACAACGCATTATTGACACGTTGTTCCCGATTGCCAAAGGCGGCACGGCCTGCATACCCGGGCCTTTTGGCAGCGGCAAAACTGTTGTGCAGCATCAGCTGGCTAAATGGGCGGACGCGGACCTGATTGTTTACGTCGGTTGCGGCGAGCGCGGCAATGAAATGACCGATGTGTTGCAGGAATTTCCCGAACTGCATGACCCGAAAACCGGCGAGTCGCTGATCCAGCGCACGGTGCTGATCGCCAATACTTCCAATATGCCGGTGGCCGCGCGTGAGGCGTCGGTGTACACGGGCGTTACGATTGCCGAGTATTTTCGCGACATGGGCTACAATGTGGCGATGATGGCTGACTCCACTTCGCGCTGGGCGGAAGCTCTCCGCGAAATGTCCGGCCGTCTGGAAGAAATGCCCGGCGAAGAAGGTTACCCGGCTTATTTGGGTTCGCGTCTGGCGGAATTTTACGAACGCGCCGGACGGGTAACCGCGCTGGGCGCGCAAAAACGCGAAGGGACTTTGAGCGTGATCGGCGCGGTGTCGCCTCCGGGTGGAGACCTGTCCGAGCCGGTGACGCAAAACACTTTGCGCGTGGCTAAAGTTTTTTGGGCGCTGGACTCCGCGCTGGCTTACGCGCGGCATTTTCCGGCGATCAACTGGCTGAAAAGTTACTCGCTCTACATCGACAATCTGGAGCAGTATTACGTAAACGAAATTGACGAGGACTGGCCGCAGATGCGCACGCAGGTCGCCGGACTGTTGCAGCAGGAATCCGAGCTGCAGGAAATGGTCAAGCTGGTCGGCATGGACGCGCTGTCCGGCCGCGAGCAGCTGACACTGGAAGCCGCGCGGTCGATCCGCGAGGACTATCTGCATCAAGTCGCTTTTGACGAGGTGGATACTTACACGTCATTTCGCAAGCAGTATTTGATGCTCAAAGCCGCGCTGGCTTTTTATCAGGCCGGTTTAAAACTTTTGCAGCAAAACAAAGACGTGACGCAGATTTTCAAATTGCCGGTGCGCGCCAAAATCGCGCGCATGAAATACCTGCCGGAAAAAGATCTGGCGGAGCTGGAAAAATTGCCGGAGGAAATCGCGCAGGCTGCCGGGGAATTGTAGAAAGGAGTTTGTCATGCAAAAAGAATATAAAACCGTAACGGAAATTTCCGGGCCGCTGATTTTGGTCGAGGGCGTGGAGCAGGCCGGTTACGAAGAATTGGTCGAAGTGCGGACGCCGTCCGGCGAGACGCGGCGCGGCAAAGTGCTGGAGGTGCATCAAGACTGGGCGCTGGTGCAGATGTTTGAAGGCACGACCGGCCTGGATCAAAACGCCGCAGTGCGTTTCCTGGGGCGCGGCGTGGAGCTGCCGGTGTCCGCGGATATGCTCGGTCGTGTGTACAACGGCTCTGGCAAAGCGCGCGACGGCGGGCCGGAAATTATCGCCGAGAAAAAACTGGACATTAACGGCCTCGCCATCAACCCCACGGCGCGCGATTATCCCAACGATTTTATTCAAACGGGCATTTCGACTATCGACGGCCTGAATACTCTGGTGCGCGGCCAGAAATTGCCGATTTTTTCCGGCTCCGGTCTGCCGCACGCGCGGCTGGCCGCGCAGATCGCGCGTCAGGCGCAGGTGGTCGGCGACAGCCAGGCGGAATTTTCGGTGGTCTTTGGCGCGATGGGCATTACCTATGAAGAAGCCGAATTTTTCCTGGAGGATTTTCGCCGCACCGGAGCGATCTCCCGCGCGGTGCTTTTTATCAATCTGGCCGATGATCCGGCTATCGAGAGAATTTCCACGCCGCGACTGGCGCTGACCGCCGCGGAATATCTGGCTTTTGAAAAAGGACATCATGTGCTGGTCATTTTGTCCGACATCACCGCGTACTGCGAGAGTTTGCGCGAAGTGTCCGCCGCGCGCAAGGAAATCCCCGGCCGCCGCGGTTTCCCCGGCTATCTGTACACCGACCTGTCCACGCTGTACGAGCGCGCCGGACGTTTGCAGGGCAAAGAAGGCTCGATAACCCTGCTGCCGATTTTGACCATGCCCGAGGACGACAAGACACACCCGATACCGGACCTGACCGGCTACATTACCGAAGGGCAGATTATTCTAGATCGAGCTTTGCATCAGCGCGGCATTTATCCGCCGGTCAATCCACTGCCATCGCTGTCCCGCCTGCGCGACAAAGGCATCGGCGAGGGCAAGACACGCGAAGATCACGCCAACGCGGCCAATCAGTTGTTCGCCGCGTACGCGCGCGGTCGCGAAGCAAAAGAATTGGCGGTGATCTTGGGCGAATCCGCTTTGAGCGAGGACGACTTGAAATTCTCCGCGTTTGCCGGCGAATTTGAAGATAAATTTATCCGGCAGGGCGAGAACGAAAACCGGACGATCGAGGAAACGCTGTCTCTCGGTTGGGAATTATTTAAACTCCTGCCGCAAGAGCAGTTGAAACGCTTGAAGCCTGAACAAATAAAAAAATATTTGAGGTAAAGATGGCTAAGCTAAATATCAACCCCAATCGCATGGAATTGCTCAAGCTGAAAACTCGCCTGCAGTTCGCGCAGCGCGGACACAAATTGCTCAAGGACAAACAGGAAAGTTTGATGCAGGAATTCATGCGCATTTTAAAAGAACTGCGCGGTCTGTATGAAAAGATGAACCAAGATTTAGACAGGGTGTACGCCAAATTTTATCAGGCGCAGGCTGGCGCCAATCCTTATGCGCTGGAGGAAGCGTTGCTGGGCAACACGGCCAAGACCACGCTGGCTGTGGAAATAAAAAATCAGTTTGGCGTGAAATTTCCAGTTTTACACGCCGGCAAGATCGAGCCGAAACTCGGCGGCTCTCCGGCCAGCGCGCCACTGGCGGCGCGCAGCTTGGTCAGGGCTGTCGGTGAAGTTTTTCCGGCGATTTTATTTCTGGCGCAGACAGAGAAAAAGATCGAGCTGCTGGCCGAAGAGATCGAGAAAACCCGCCGCCGCGTCAACGCGCTGGAATACAATTTAATCCCGGCCCTGCAGGAAACGCTCAAGGATATTGTGTTAAAACTGGAAGAACGCGACCGCTCGGAAAGAACAAAATTGATGAAAGTCAAAGACCTGATCGCAGTGAGGTAATGATGGCCGATACTTGTCTGATTAGCTGTATTCTCGGGCAAAATTTTGCGTCGGTGTACAGAGCGCCGCAAAAAGAAGCTTATTTTTTCACAAATAATCCGGCTCTGCGCGGAGAAATAGAGAGCAAAGGCTGGCAATACGTTTTTTTGGATTTGCCGTTGAGCGCGGACGCCGCTGTTTCCAGTTTGCAGGCCAAATATGTGAAGTTTTTACAGTTTTTGCGGAGGGTGGATTGTCCGCCGCCGCTTAAAACCTGCGCGAAAATTATTTATTTTGACCACAAGGTGGAATTGAAGCCGCGGCATATCGCCGCATTGCTGGCGGTCGGGCAAAAGCCGATCGTGGTCAGAAAGCATCCGCATGGCCGCTCGAATATTTGGGGCGAAGTATCCGCCTCTTTGTCGCAGGAAAGATACGCGCGTTTTATCGATAAGACGCTGGAGTATGTGCTGGCTAAAATAAAACAGGGTTATAAAACAACCACTGTGGTGCCGTGGACTTCTTTGGTTTTGTACCGGCCGCAAGATCCGCAAATTCAGAAATTTACTGACGAAATTTATCGGGATTTGCTGGAGATTGGCACTTCCGAATGTCAGATCGTTTGGGCTATGGTGGCGCAGAAATATCCAGAGCTTATTCAATATCTAGACGGGGAAACGATCGTCACAAATGAGAATTGGTGGACGAAATTTAAAGCTTTTGTCCGTTTTTGGACACCGTACGGCGTGCTGTGCAAACTGGACAAACTCTGAGCAGGCGGCAAGATAAACGGAGGCTCTGGATGTAAATATGTTATAATATTGTGAGATACTACCCATAAGGGAGCCGCACGCACATGCACAACACAACACAACACAACACAACACAACACAACACAACACAACACAACACAACACAACACAACACAACACAACACAACACAACACAACTAATAATGTAAGGGGACATAAAAGAAGTTTTTTGTCAAGATTGATTCCGGCGCTTTCAGTAATTTTATTTCTGGGAATATTTATGGCTGGCTGCGGCAAGACTGCGCAATCATCCGGGGGCAGGTCTGGCGGCAGTACTCCGTCACCGGCAGTTGTGCCGCCTCCCGCATGGGATATGCCGGTGGCTTGGCGCTTGGAATTGACGATCAACAGCGGTACTGATAAACGATTTATTCTGCCGATTAGAAACGATACGGTAAACGATTTGTATATTAGTTGGGGTGATGGAAGCACGGAAAATTATAAAGACTCTCCGAATAATTATGCCGGTGTGCCGCATGAATATTCAGCTAGCGCAATTTATACCATAAGGATCGGCGGGAGTACATATTTTGCGGGACCATATAATGCAGAAAACGGCGGAGCGCTGGGATTTGGTTTCAGTCAGAGCAGTGACGGCTATAACAGTTATTATTACAATAAGAGCAGATTATTGGCGATTTCCGGTAATCTTGTTGCTTTGCTAGGTAATTATATACCGACAAGTAATAATTATATGTTTTCTTACACATTTTCCGGTTGCAGCGGTTTGACCGGTAGTATACCGGCCAGTTTATTTTCCGGCATTAGCGGTGCTCCGGTGCAATGTATGTTTGCTGGCACATTTTCCGGTTGCAGCGGTTTGACCGGCATTCCGGCCAATTTGTTTTCCGGCATCAATGGCGCTCTGGCAGCAGACATGTTTGCAAGCACATTTTCCGGTTGCAGCGGTTTGACCGGCATTCCGGCCAATTTGTTTTCCGG
>JAISEH010000114.1 GCA_031264205.1 Candidatus Margulisiibacteriota bacterium | reverse complement strand
TTAAGTTAATGGCCTCTGTAAGTTCGGCATCATTACTTACATTAAGCATAGACACACCTAATTCTATGGCTGTGCGTTCGTCCTCAAATGCGGTTAGTGTTGCTACATCGTTCATTGTTTTTGTGCCTCCTCTTTCGCCTTTATGGGTTTATTTTTAAGTGTTTTAATCGCGGCGCGGCGCTCAATTTCGGTTAAGTCTTTATAAGTTTCTACCGGTGCGCCTTTATTTTTTTCTCTTGATGCATTGAAAAAGTAATAAAAAGCGTCTTTGTCAAAGTCGCGCTCATGCCAAAGTTTACCTAACTCGGCAACGGTATCTATTTGTGTATCCGGTTCGATAACTTCCGGCGTGATCGGCGCGGCGGTATTTTCCGGCGGCGTAACATTTAACGGCGCGGCCTTGGCATTATCCTGCTGATCCATTTCCTCTTTGCCGTATAAACCGCTCAATTCGTGAGGGAACGCTTTACGCAGCGCCAGCATCTCGGCGACTTTGGCCAGCATCAGCTCCGGCATTTTTTGCCACATCGGGCTGATGTGCGTTTCGCCGTTGCGCGTGTAAGTCTGCATATAGCTTGACCATTTGGCGATAGCCGTTAGCGGCTGCTGGAAGTCAGTACGGTAAACGCTGACTTTCGCGGCGGAGGGCGGCTTTGATTTAAGCCATACGTCCGTCCATTCGCCGCTATCGTCGCACCATTGCGGCGCGGCTTGCCCGGCATATTTGCCGGAGCGTTCCGCCACGAGCCGGAAGCCGTCGATGCTTAATTGCGTCTGCATAACCTCCTTTTTCTCCTTATTGTCCCAGCGTTTTATGGCGTATATCTGCCGCGCGAACGGGTCTAATCCGGTCCGGTTGCAAATCTGCGTAAACATCTGTAATTCATCGTCCGAAGCCCCTTTGCAAATCGTGCGTTTGATAAGGTT
The DNA here is from genome assembly GCA_031264205.1 of Candidatus Margulisiibacteriota bacterium. Taxonomy (GTDB): domain Bacteria; phylum Margulisbacteria; class Termititenacia; order Termititenacales; family Termititenacaceae; genus Termititenax. The sequence goes on along the minus strand of JAISEH010000114.1, from coordinate 6,100 downwards.
TAGCTGGTCTTTTGTGAGTAACGATTGGCCGTTATTATTGGTTGTTGTAATTTCGTTCATTTGTTTTTTCCTTTCTGCTATAATTAGCTTGGTTTTATTTGGGGGCTTAACTCTTGCCAGTTAAGCCCTTTTTAATCTGCTCCAATCCAGTATCAGCCGGACAAAAAAATCCCGCTTCTCCATTGGTGTCATAACTTCCAGTGCGCACCTGATGCCGCGCTGAAATTCTGGAGAGTGGATATTCACGCCCATTGCCTCTAGCTCTGCCATTGTCGTCCCTTTCAATTTTCATCACCGCCTTTCGTTTTTTCCTTGCAGTATTCCAAAATGCTCACGCTATCCGCGACAATTTCCATGGGGCGCGACTGAATGCGTCCGCTGACCAAAACCAGACAGCCTTTTTGAATATAGTCGTGGCAAATTTCCGCGAGTTTGCCAGAGGCGGTGATTTGCAATATGTCCGTCGGGTGTTTGCCCTCGGCGTCCTTGCGCGGACGGTCAACTGCTAGCTCAAACCGTGCTATCGCGCCGGTTAAATCCGGATTCCCCGTCGCTCTCCCTATCAGTGTTACGTTGTTATAGCTTTTCATTTTTTTCGCCTCCTTTCTGATAATCCGTATTTTTGTCCTTAAAACATTTAAGGATTTTTTCAATCCAGCAAAGCGTGTGTTCCGCGTTATCCAGTGCCGCGTTGCTGGTTTTGTTTAACTGCATAATTAGTTCAATCATTGTTTTTTGCCTCCTTGTCCTTTGGCCGGATATTCATATCCACACGCGGTTTTTCTTTATCAATTCCGGCAAACCGAATAATTCCGTATTCAACGCGGTACACATTGTCGTCCGGCAAAATCCGTGCGCTTACCAGCGCGTCAAGCGCGAATTTGTCTACAACGGCGATCACATTCAGCAGATCGCGCCGCCGCCGGTCCGGCGCAAAAAATTCGTAACTGACAACCGCTTTTTGCATCGGTTTTAGTCCGGCTCTTTTTATAAGCACGGACATTAGCTGTGAAAATTCCGCCTTGGCTTTGTTCAATATCTGAAAATGTGCGTTGCGGTACTTGTTCAGGTTGAGATAAAACCTCGACCTTTTCGACACAAAAACCGACAGCGGAAGCGACAATGTGTATTGCATTACCAAATCACCTGCGAGAATTGATTAAACTTGACCTTTGCTTCCGCGTTTTGTTCGCCGGAAATTTTAGATACAGATTTCAGCGTTTCGGCATAGGAAACATTGGCATTGATTTTTGTTCCGCTGAAATCAACGCTTAAAATTATTTTCCCTTTTTCCTTTTGCAATTCTTGCGCGGTAAAAAATGCTTCGATAAATTTCCACAATGCAAGCTGCGTCCAGATTTTGGATAATCCCTCATTTTCCTTGCTGGGTTTTAACTTGGCGGTTAAAACTTCGAGATACTTATTTTTTAACTCAGTTGCTTTTTTGATTTCTGCATCGCCGCGCTCAAACAATTCGTCTTGCTCACTTTCTACCGGTTCACCTGTTCTGTCTCTTTTTGTCATTTCGTAGTCCTCCTTTAATTTTTTATCTATACAGTCCCAACAATCGCCGCCGGCCACTGCCAGCTTTCCGCATTTACACTTCATATCCGATTAAGCCAATCCGTTTTTTCAGCTCGCCTCCTTTCTTTGGCTTTTTTGGATAGTTCCTCTTGCTCTTGCCAAGCAAAAACTAAATGCTCCATGTTTTTGATTTCATCGCCAAAATATTTTTCAGTGAATTTAGATATATTGAATTCCGCGAAGTTCCAGCCATAACTTTCGACAGCGGCGCGGACGGCGGCCTTAAAAGTTTGATAATTTTCCTCCGCGCCAAAAACCGCCGGCATACTTTTTATATTCGTTTGCGCTACGACTTTATTCTCAACGATGCTTACAGAGGTTTCCGGTATTAGGATTTCTTGCGGCTTTGTATCCGCATTTGTATTTTCATCTTTTGATAAATCGAGTGCTGGTGCTGATGCGATGCCAGTGCTGGTGCTGCCGCTTTCGGAGTTATTAACATCAGTAGATAAATCAACGTCGGCTTCCGTGTGCATTGCATCAGCATTAGCATTTACATTTACAGGAACATTAACAGTAGCAATAGCAATAGCATTAGCATTAACAGCTTGATTTGCTTGAATTTGCTTATCACTTGGAGCATTTGCTTGATTTGCTTGAATTTGCTTGTTTCGTTCTTGGGTGGTTTGGCCGCCTAGACTTCCGGCTTCTGCACGTTTTTGCCGCGTTACGTCCCATTTTTCGCGGTCGCGGTCGAGATTGTTTTTTATCATTATGAAAACGATCCGCGCTTGGCCTTTTAACTGTTTCGGAACTTCGCGCGTCCGCTCATATTCAAACATTGACATTAACAGACTGGCTTTTTCGTCGTCGGCTAATTCTTTGAATATTGGTTCATAATCGTAATAAACCAAAAACGCTTGTTTCGTTTTAACTGTCGCCATTTTCCACTCTCCGATGTGGTCAAGAGCGCGTCGGAGAACGCGCTCCCGATATGCTTCGGCGATAGGTTGTTAGGAATACCATACTTGGCCTATCGCCTAGTATTCCTGAATTGCAGTTATTCAAGGAAAAAGTTTTGTCCGCTAAAAGCCATTACGCTTTTAGCGATTTCGAGAATTTGTCTGACTTGGAATTATTTCACCGGAGTGAAAACCGAGCCGTCGCACTTGACCACTCTGCCACTCCTCCGTGTGGGATTATTATACTAGAATTTTTTTATTTTGATTGTTTCTTTTTATCGAGACTGTTGCGCAGGCTGCTATTGAGAATATTCTGGCCGCGCGTCTGGATTTCCTGAATGTCCTCTTTGACTTGCGCGAGCTTGGCCTGCACCGCGCGCTGAATTTTGTTCTGGAATAAATGCTTCAGAGCGTCTTTGCCGACTGTGTCGTTGATTTTGGTCAGTTTGGCGCCGAACTGAAATTGTTTGTTAAATTTTTCCAGCAGCCCCTTGGGTTGAGTTAGGGCTTGAGCTTTGAGCTGAGCGGTTTGCGCGCCGAGCTTTTCTTTGTCTGCGTATTTTTTTTTGTAGTCCGTAAGATTTTGTTTTAGCTTGAAGATTTTTTGCATGAAGCTGACGGCCAAAATTTTGTTTTTGATTTGTTCGAACCACGTTTGGAGTTTATTGAAACGCTGCAAAAGCAAATGTGTGACCAGCTCAGATGTGTTGTTGCTGGCTGGCGCGGGCTTGAGCCTGACCTCAGGCAGCGGAGCTTTGACCTGCGGCTTGATCTGCAATTCGACAGCGGTGTTTTCTGTAGTGGCCATGCTGAATATATACCCAGAAAATATTTTTTTATACCTGCCACATAGGTGGCAGGTACTGTAATAATTTCTCTCCATGACGAAGACCATTCTTGCGGTATATAATTTGATATGCAGCTCACCCCCGAACAAGAAAAAGCGCTGGCCTTGATCCGGCAAAAGCAGTTTGTTTTAATTCACGGCGTGACCGGCAGCGGCAAGACGGAAATTTATTTGCGCGCTGCTCAAGAAGTTTGTGCGGCCGGGCGGCAGGTGATCGTGCTCGTACCGGAAATTTCCCTGACGCCGCAGACTGTGCAGAGATTTGCCGAACGTTTTAAGATCGCCGCGCTGCACAGCGCATTGACTCCCAAACAGCGGCGGGAAAGCTGGCAAAAAATTCTCAACGGCGAAGTGCAGCTGGCGGTCGGCGCGCGCTCGGCTTTGTTCGCGCCTTTTCAAAATCTCGGCTTGATCATCATCGACGAGGAGCAGGACAGTTCGTACAAACAGGATAACAATCCGCGTTATCACGCTGTGACGGCGGCATTGCAAAGAGCGGAATTCTGCGGCGCCAAAACTTTGCTCGGCACGGCCACTCCGGCGCTGGAAACCTATCATTTATTCCAAAATCCACCGGACGACAGGTATGGTTATATTTATCTGCCGCGGCGTGTCAAAGACCGGCCGCTGCCGCCGGTCGAGATCGTGGACATGCGCGCGGAGCTGCAAAACGGCAATTTTTCGGTTTTGTCCGCGCGTTTGCAGAAAGAGCTGCGCGCCTGCCTGGACAGCGGCGGCAAGGCCATGCTGCTGATGAACCGCCGCGGTTTTGCCACGTTTGTCAGCTGCCGCGCCTGCGGCTATACGCTGGAATGTCCGCGCTGCAGCGTGGCGCTGGTCTATCACTCCGACGGGCAGGCCAAATGTCATTATTGCGGCCGCGCGGAAAAAATCCCTGAAGAACAACGCTGTCCCAGCTGCGGCCGGCCGTATCTTAAATATTTCGGCGCGGGCACGCAAAAAGCCGAGGCGGAGCTGCGCAAATATTTCGGCGACGCGCATATCCTGCGTATGGACAGTGACACGACCGCGAAACGCGGCGCGCATGAAAAAATTTTAAAAGAATTTCTGGCGGCAGACCGCGCGGTGTTGCTCGGCACGCAGATGATCGCCAAAGGACACGATTTTTCCGCGGTGACTCTGGTGGGTATTATCGCGGCGGACGCGCTGCTCAATCTGCCGGATTTCCGTTCGGCCGAGCAGACCTTTCAATTACTGACGCAGGCGGCCGGACGCGCCGGACGCGGCGATCAGGCCGGACGGGTGATCGTGCAGACCTATCAGCCGGAGCATTACGCGGTGCAGGCCGCGGCCCGGCACGACGCGCCGGGGTTTTACGCGCGGGAATTAGCCACCCGCCGTGAATTGAATTATCCGCCGTTTTCCCGTCTGACCGCGATAGTTTTTGCGGCGGCTGACGAAGCGCGGGCTAAAAAAATGGCGGAGCATTATGCCCGTAAATATGCGCCGCAGGCGCTGGGTCCGGCGCCGTGCATTATCCGCAAATTAAAAGGTTATTACCGCTGGCAGATTTTGCTGAAAGACACAGAAATAAATTACGCCGATTTTCCGGCGGAAGCCAGCGTCAAAATCGAGATCGACGTCGACCCGTTGAATATGTATTAACGCAGAGGGCGGCCGCCGGCCGCCCTCTGTTGAACAAAATAAATCGTTAAGATTTATGGGTTCTCCTCCACCCAAGTAGAACCATTCCATTCATATGTATTGCCACCATTAAGAGAAAGATTACCGTTGCCTTCTAATAATACCGTTTTACCGGCAGAGACAGTTATTTTTGCGCCAGTTTCACCTTCGACAAGTGTTGGGGCAATAAAGTCATTTTGTATTGTTATTTGACCGGCTACTACATATTTATCTTTATATAGTGTAAAGGTCGCGCCGCTGTTGAGCTTTATTAAGCCATCATCGCCAATCATCTTGTCGTTGTCTAAATAACCCGTGCTGCCGTACTCATAAGTCAACGAACCGCTGCCGTTACCGCTCCAAATAGTGCCGCCACTGTCCTTTGTATCCTTGAGTATACCGCCACTCTTTATAACCATGCTGCCATTAAGCTTTATAGTTGATCCACCATCTGATTTACTTCTGTCTAATGTAAGCGTTGCTCCATTTACAACAGTTACAGTTGCGCCCTCATTTATCACCACTTTTGTGTCTGGGCTTTCATTAAGTACAACCGGCTGACCAACACCCGCGACATTGACATCTCCATTCAATTCAAAAGCGGCCTTTTTCAAGACAACCTCGCCATCTGTCAATTGGTATACGGCAGTGTCATCTGCTGTGCCTAGAAAAAGAATGAGACCAGCGCCTGGCACATATCTATATCCTTGAGCGCCAGTTTCATACACTATGCTGGCCTCGTCGTTTGTCTGCCACGGTCCATAAAGCTCGAGGGTGGCACGGTGATAAGCGCCATAGTCCACCAGCACAGCTCCCTCTTTTACTATAATAGTGCCTTCCAGTACCGGACGTACATTGTCAGAAACATTCAGTATCGCGTCTTCCGCCACGATCAAGTTTTTTCCGGCGTTGATAGTTACTGTTGCGTCGATGGTGATCGTTGTATCTGCCGGAATGATAACATCGTCCACTGTTTCCAGCGCGTTCAGCAAACCCTCAAGGGTTTCAACTGTGTCCGAGGTTCTTTGATAGCTGTTGCCGCCGCCACCGCTGCTCCCGCCGCCGCTCGCGGTCTTGCCGCAGCCGGCGAGGGTCAGACCGAGCGCCAGTATGGTCAGGGATA
>JAISEH010000098.1 GCA_031264205.1 Candidatus Margulisiibacteriota bacterium | reverse complement strand
TCGGTAAATTTGGCTTGGGCACTGGTGTCTACACTGTAACGCCGATTGCTTGGGATACCAATATTACACTGGAAGGCAAAAATCTGAATTACACTTACAAAAATCTGGTCATTCCGGATTTAAATCTTTTTGCCAATATCGGCAGTTATGTGCTGAAAAATGAAAACTTGGTGGTACCGACAACTTCCGCGGCCGCTAATGGTGGTTATCAGAACGCTTATCTGGAAGTTCAGCAATTGGGTTTTCAATATAAATTTCTCAAAGATTACAGCGTGGATTTGGCCTATGCCCAATACTCCGTGCCGGCTTACGATAATGCCAATTATACAGGCATAAGATATGATGACGGCAAGCCTATTAATGAAATCAATGCCAAAATTGGCGCTAATCTGGCTGTCCCGTATTTTGAAAAAGTCGCGCTGTTGTATGATGATTTCACTAACCCCAATATTGACGCCAAAAACAATAAAGCATCAGCTTACGGTGTTGAGTTTGGCGCTAAAATCGGCTTGCCTTATTTGAAGGATTATTCTTTGAAATATTTAGACCGCAAGCTGGAAAGTAATATTGGTTGGGCGTTTGTAGATGACGCGCATAATCAAGCCAACACCAAAGGGTATCAAGTCGCCTTGACACTTGGTTTGGTTGACAATGTGAGTTTCACTCTCGATCACTATGCTTTCAAAGCGTTTGACAAGAATGATTTGATTGATTCGGAAATCGATAAATTGGACACAACTTCGACGCGCGTTGAGTAGAATGTAAAGTTTTAAAATGTTAAGAGAGCGAATATTTTGCCGTAAGCGCGCTTTTGCTCGAACTTAACAAGAGAGCGAAGCGAACGAAGTTAAGTGAGAGACAACGGCGCGCGGCGGCAAAGATATTCGCTCTAAATTAAGAAAACATTTAAAGGAGAATAAAAATATGAACAACAAATTAAAGTTAGGCTTGCTAACAATATTACTGGGCGCGCTGGGTTTTGCGGATCTGCTGGGCGCCGGCGCGACTTTTCCCCAGCCGCTGTATTCCAAAATGTTCGCGGTGTATGAGCAGCAAAAAGGCGTGAAAGTAAATTATCAGGGCATCGGCTCCGGCGGCGGCATCCAGCAGTTGACGGAAAAAGTCATTGATTTCGGCGGCACGGATGCCTATATGACCGACAAAGAAATCGCGGCGACCGGCGCGAAGATCGTGCATATTCCGACTTGCATCGGCGCGGTGGTGATCGCTTACAATATCCCCGGCAATCCCGATCTGAAATTAACGCCGGCTTTGGTTGCCAAAATATTCAACGGCGAGATCAACAAATGGAGCGATCCGCAGATCGCGGCGGTGAATCCGGGCTTGAAACTCAACGGCGATATTTTTGTCGTCCACCGCTCGGACAGTTCCGGCACGACTTCTATATTTACGGATTACTTGAGCCAGATCGATCCAGCCAACTGGAAAATGAGCAAAACTTTTTCCACCAAATCCAAGCTGGCCGTCGGCGGCAAAGGTAATTCCGGCGTGGCTGGCCTGATCAAGCAAATGCCCGGCGCGATCGGCTACACAGAGATTGCTTACGCCAATCAGAACCAAATGAAATACGCCGTGGTGCAAAACAGCTCCGGCGTTTTCATCACGCCGAGTCTGGAATCCACCAGCGCCGCGGCTGACGTGGAAATAGCGGCGGACACCCGCGCCTCGATCGTAAACACCAAAGCGCGCGACGGTTATCCGATCTGCGGTTTTAGCTGGCTGGTGGCTTATCAGGATCTGTCCAAAAATCCGGCCAAGGCCAGAGAGACCACCGATCTGCTGAAGTGGATCATCGCGGACGGGCAGGCTTTTACCAGAGAGCTGGACTACGGCAGACTCCCCCAATCTGTCGCGGCCAAAGCTCTGGCGAATATTAACTCGATAAAAGTTAATTAGCCGTTCATTGCTTTACGGATAGCCCAACTCCCCTCGCTAAGAGGGGAGTTTTTTTTAATAAACCAAGCTGACAAAACTTAACTGAAATTTAACAATTCCTAAATAATTAACCAACAGTTAAGAATTAAACTGCGAGCAAATGTTCCGAACTTTGAGTCTGCAAACCAAAGAAAATATTTTTCAACAAATACTGGCCGGCTCCGCGTTTTTTGTGGTGGCGGTTCTGTTTTTATTTTTTCTAACGCTTTTGCTGAAATCCTTGTCAGCGATTTGGTCAAACGGCTTTAATTTTTTCTCCGGCACGGTTTGGGATCCGCTGACTGGCGCGTACGGCGCGTTTCCGCTGCTGTTCGGCACGCTTTTGACCAGCGTTTTGGCCTTGCTTTTGGCCTTGCCCTTTGCGCTGTCCAGCGCGCTTTTCCTCGGCGAATTTTTCCGCAAAGGTCTGATCGCTTCCGCGCTGCGTTCCTCCGTGGAATTATTGGCCGGCATTCCGTCCGTGGTTTACGGCTTTTGGGCTTTGCTCGTTTTGGTGCCGCTGATCCGCCGGATAGAAATAACTCTTGGCATTGTGCCGTTCGGTGTCGGCGTTTTGGCCGCGGCGCTGGTGCTGACAATTATGATAATTCCTTACGCCGCGTCTTTGTCCGCCGAGGTCATCAAACTGGTGCCGCAGGATATTCGCGAGGCCGCGTACTCGCTGGGCGCGACGCGCTATGAGGTTATCCGCCGTGTGATCCTGCCGCAGGCGCGTTCGGGTATTTGCGCCGGCATTTTGCTGGCTTTGGGGCGCGCTCTGGGCGAGACAATGGCCGTGACTATGGTGATCGGCAACGCCAATAAAATACCGGCTTCGTTGTTTGACGTCGGCAATACTATGGCCAGCCTTATCGCCAATGAACTGGCCGAAGCGACCGATCCGCTGTATGTTTCCAGCCTCGTGCAAGTTGGTTTGCTGCTTTTTTTAATTTCCGCACTGATAAATTTGACAGGCCGGTATGTTGTGAAAAAATTTAGCGTGGAGAGTTGAAAATATGATGTTTAATACGCTACATTGGCGGCGGTTCTTGGACAAAATCTTTTTAGGAATAATTTGTTTTTTTTCTTTCTTGTCCGCGCTGCCACTGATTTTAATTTTAGGTTATTTACTAATTAAAGGCGTGTCCGCGCTGAACTGGCAATTTTTCTGCCGCGTGCCCCAGCCGCTGGGCGAGGCCGGTGGCGGCATTGCCAATGCGTTGCTTGGTTCACTGCTGTTGCTGGTTGTAGCTTTTGCGCTGGCCGCGCCGCTGGGACTGTGCCTGGGCATTTATCTGGCGGAAAATAAAAAAAGTCGGCTGGCGGATTGCGCCCGTCTGGCTGTGGAAATATTACAGGGCGTGCCGTCTATTGTTATCGGTTTGGTGCTTTACACCTGGTTGGTCTTGCCGTTCAGGACTTTTTCGGCTCTGGCTGGCGGCGCGGCGCTGGCGCTGATGATGCTGCCGGTCAGCGTGCGTTCCGCGGAAGAAACTCTGCGGCGCATACCGCCGGAGATCAAAGAAGCCGCGCTGGCGCTGGGCGTGCCGTATTACCGGACAATTTTGCGCGTGATTGTGCCGTCGGGATTGAGCGGCATTATCACCGGCGTGCTGCTCAGTTTAGCGCGCGTGGCTGGCGAGACCGCGCCGCTTTTGTTTACGGCTTTTGGCAATCCTTTTTTGAGCTGGCGTTTAGATCGGCCGATCGAGTCTGTGCCACATTTGATTTTTTATTACGCGACCAGTCCTTATGCGGAATGGCATCGGCTGGCCTGGGGCGCTTCTTTTGTGTTGGTGCTGGGCGTTTTGTTTCTAAATCTGGCCGCTAAATTTTTGACACGCCGCTGGCGCGTGCAGTTTTGAAAGGAGAAAAACAGGTGAATATTTTGACGATCCAAAATCTCTGCGTGAGTTTTTTGGAAAACACTGTGGTTAAAAATGTTTCGATGGGTATTGAGGAAAAAAAAGTCACGGCGGTTATGGGGCCGTCGGGCTGTGGCAAAACAACTGTTCTGCGCGCGGTCAACCGCCTGCACGAGCTGTCCGCACACGCGCGCGTCACTGGCAAAGTTATTCTAGGCGGTGAGGACCTTTACGCGCTGGACGCGATACTAGTGCGCCGCAAGATCGGCATGGTCTTTCAGCGTCCCAATCCTTTTCCGACTATGGGCATTTATGACAATGTGATCGCCGGTTATCTGCTCAACGGCTTGAAACTCAGCAAGCCTAAGATGGATAATTTGGTGGAGGAGTCTTTGCGCGCCGCCGCGCTCTGGGACGAGGTCAAGGACAGTCTGCGCAAACGCGGTAATTTTCTTTCCGGTGGCCAGCAGCAGCGGCTTTGCATTGCCAGGGCGCTGGCTATGCATCCGGAAATTTTGTTGCTGGACGAGCCGACTTCCGCGCTGGACCCCAAAGCCGCGGCGAGTATTGAGGAGTTGATCGTGCAGTTGAAAAAAACGGTGACGATCATGCTGGTCACGCACAATATCGCGCAGGCTTCGCGCGTTTCGGATTTTACGGCTTTTATGTATTTGGGCGAATTGGTGGAATTCGACGCTTCGGAAAAAATGTTCACCACGCCGCAGGATAAAAGGACTGAGGAATATTTGACCGGCAAATTTGGTTAGACGAAAGGAGAAAAAATGTTAACGGAAAAATTATTGGATTTGAAAAAAGACTTGCTGGAATACGCCGCACTGGTAGAAACAATGGTGGCGGACTGCCTGCAAGGATTACTGCAAAAAGACGCGGACCGGCTGCAAAATATTCTGACTCAGGCCGAACCGCAGGCTAATTGCAAAGAAATTGAGATAGACCGGAAATCGACCAGTCTGCTGGCACAATATCAGCCTCAAGCGAAAGATTTGCGGGCGATTTTAATGATGCTGGGCATGAACCGCGATCTGGAGCGCATGGGCGATCATGCCGTGAATATCGCGCAGAGCGCGCTGTATCTGATCGAGCGTCCGCCGGTGCAGCCGCTGTTCGAACTGCCGCGTTTAAGCGCTATTGTCAGCGGTATGCTGCGCGACGGCATCAATGCTTTTATGCAGGAAAATTCCGCGCTCGCCAAACTGGTTTGCGAACGCGATGATGAGGTCGATGCGCTGCGCGATCAAATTTTGCGCGAGCTGATCGCCTATATGTCAGCCGACACCTCGACTATTGAGCGTGCCCTGCATATAATCAGAATGTCCGGAAATTTGGAACGGATCGCTGACCTGGCGACCAATATCGGTGAAGAAGTGGTTTTTATGACGGAAGGCCAGGTGCTCAAACACCATCAAGGAGAAAAATAAATATGCCTTTGATCGCGGTGTTGGATGACGAGCCGGATATTCGGGAATTACTCGCGCTCAATCTCAAAAAAGCTGGATTTAATGTAAAAGAATTTGCCGAGCCGAAAACTTTTTGGCGTTATCTCAATACGGACTTGCCAGACGCGCTGATTCTGGACTTGATGCTGCCGGATATGGACGGTCTGGAGATTTGCAAGCGGTTGCGCGGCCAGACCCGCACGGCGCGCCTGCCGGTCATTATGCTGACCGCGCGCACAGAGGAAATAGATAAAATTATCGGTCTGGAGCTGGGCGCGGACGATTATGTGACCAAGCCTTTTTCGCCCAAAGAATTGCTCGCTAGAGTCAAAGCTCTGTTGCGGCGGCAGGAAAATCCGGCGGAGCAGAAAATTTTGCGCATCGGCAAAAATATTGTGCTGGACCCTGAAAAACACGAGGTCTTAATAGAAGGTGATTCTGTGGAGCTGACCGGCACGGAATTTAAAATACTGCAAATGCTGGCCGAGAAAAAAGGTGTGGTTTTTTCGCGCGACAAAATTTTGGACAGACTGTGGGGCAATGAAAAAGCTGTCTTTGACCGCACCGTGGATGTACATGTCAAACATTTACGGGGAAAAATGGGTAAGTACGCCGCCTATCTTAAAAATATCCGCGGCGTGGGTTATAAACTGGAATGGCAATGAAGCGCGATATTTTGCGCCGTTTGTTCGGCGGTTTTTTTCTCCTGGCTTTATTTTTGGTCGGGATTTTTTTTGCTGTCTTGTTTTTGACGCTTAAAAATAATTCCACGCGGCTGCTGGGCGAGGAGTATAAAAAATATTCCGAGGCGCTGGCGACCAATCTCGCGTCGCCACTCGCCGCTCAAGACGTGTCTGGCCTGCGCCAGCAGGTCTCAGCTTTAAGCCAGCGCACTCAATGGCGGATAACCGTAATCTCCGCTGACGGCCAGGTGCTGGCCGATACTTCCGCCGAACCGCTGACAATGGAAAATCATTTTACGCGGCTGGAATTTTTGGCCGCGTTGCGCGGCGAGAACGCTTACGCCGTGCGTTACAGCCAGACGCTGGGGCGAGATTTTTTGTACGCCGCCGCGCCTGTTTACGCTGGCGGAGAAATTATTGGCGCGGCGCGCCTCGGTCTGTCTTTGCGCCATGTTACGCTTTTATTCTGGCCGCTGATCAGAACCGCTTTGCTCGGCGCGCTAATTTTTTTCACGCTGCTGCTTTTGCTGGCTTTCCGTCTGGCGCGCCGCTTCGCTACCTCGCTGGACAGTCTGGAACAGGCCGCTGTGCGCGCGGCCGACGGCGACCTGACCG
>JAISEH010000076.1 GCA_031264205.1 Candidatus Margulisiibacteriota bacterium | reverse complement strand
TAGTCGGTTGATCGTAGACAGTAATCGCCGGAGCGCATTGCTGAATAATACCGCTGTCCATTACAGCGATGCGGTCGCCTAGCGTCATGGCCTCGACCTGATCGTGCGTCACATAAACTATCGTCGCATTGAGGCGATTGTGCAGTTTCTTGATCTCGCCGCGAGTCTGCACGCGCAACTTGGCGTCGAGATTGGACAGCGGCTCGTCCATCAAAAACACTTTGGGGTGACGGACGATCGCGCGCCCCAGAGCCACACGCTGTCTCTGGCCGCCGGAAAGCTGTTTCGGTTTGCGGTCGAGGTATTCGCCCAAACCCAAAATTTCCGAAGCCTCGTCAACTCTTTCTTTGATCAGCTGCGGCGAAATCTTGCGCAGTTTCAAGCCAAAAGACATATTCTCACGGACGCTCATGTGTGGATACAGCGCGTAGTTTTGGAACACCATGGCGATATCGCGGTCTTTGGGCGGCACATCATTGACCACTTTGCCGTCGATCAAAATCTCACCGGACGTGATCTCTTCCAGACCGGCGATCATGCGCAGCGACGTCGTTTTGCCGCAGCCGGACGGCCCGACCAGCACCAAAAACTCGCCGTCCTTGATCGTAAGGTTGATATTTTTTACGATAAGATTTTTGCCGTCATAGGATTTGACCAAATCTTTTAGCTGTACGCTTGCCATTTATATTCCCTACTTCAATTGTTTCAGCAGATCGGCCATTTCGATCGCTGTCATTGCCGCTTCAAAACCTTTGTTGCCGGATTTCACGCCGGCGCGCGCCAGAGCCTGCTCGGTCGTCGCCGTGGTCAGCACGCCGTTCACCACCGGCACGCCAGTTTCCAGAGAGGCCAGCGTGAGGCCTTTGGCGGACTCCGTAGCCACGATATCAAAATGCGCCGTCTCGCCCTGGATCACCGCGCCGAGCACGATCACCGCGTGGTATTTGCCGGAAGCAGCCAATTGTTTGGCCACGACTGACAATTCCAAAGCGCCGGGCACCCAGGCCACCACGCCGTTTTTCTCATTGAAATTGTGCCGCGCCAAACAGTCCAGCGCGCCTTCCAACAATTTTTGGGAAATCAATTCATTGAAACGGCTGACCACCAAAGCGATTTTCAACTCCGCCGCTTCGTATTTGCCGGTAATTTCTTGCATAAAACACGCTCCAATCCGCGCAAAGTTTAGATTATGGATTATAGAGAATTAGCGGGGTTTTGACAAATCGATTTTGCTATTAGTTTCTTTTTGCAGCAAATAATCCACACCAGCCGCGAGATAATCAACCTTGTGCTGTTCGTCATGCAGTCTTTGCGCCAACTCCTCCGCATAACTTTTGGCCGTCTCGATCAGCAACTTGCCGGCGCGACACCAGTTTTTGTCTGGGGTAGTATAAGATTTACTGTGAAAATAAAAACTGCCCGGACAAACACAGCAACCCCACTGCGGACAGGAGTTACATTCCGGTATATCTTTCATACACAATTCAGACATGTGGTCGATACCCGGAAAATCTGCATCTAAATCAATTTCTTCATAAACTCGCTCTTCCGGCGCACACCAATACTCATGGTGACAGGGCACAACTTTGCCATTTGGCAAGACTGCCATCAAGCCGCGGCCGGCCGAACAAAAAGTATCATCGCCTCGCAAAGGATGTCTCTCGCGGTTCTCCAGACCCAATAAATCTTTTTCCGCTTGTGCAAAGGCGCGGATCGAAAAACTGGTTTTCCGAATATCATTTGCCAAATACCAACTCTTAACCAAATTTAACTGCTCGGCATACACCTGAAAATCAGTTTCATCCCAAATATTAGCGTCGCCGGGCAGCCAGCGCAGACTGGCTATGCTGCCATGAGATTTTTCCATTTCGTAAAACCATTTTATTGTATCCAGCATATACGGCACGCTGTATTTTGAAAGCACCGGATGCAAAGTAGGATGCCGACCCGTCTCCTCATAAAAAACCCGATAAAATTCCATAGCTCTGTGAAAAGAGCCGTGCCCACGGTTAATATCTTGAGCTGGCTCAGGGCCATCACAGGAAAGCTGAATATAGTCAAAATATTTGGCATAATCGCGGAAAAACCCGCGGTCTATAATTTGTCCATTGGTGATCAGCTCAAAATTAAAATTCCGGTATTCCCAGCCCCACTCGCAAATCTTTTTCATTAACTCAATTTGCAGCATGGGTTCGCCACCAAAGAAAGTGATCTTTGAATCACGGTCAAATTTACGCAAAACCCGCTTGGCCTGTTCAAAAGTTAAAACGGTTTTATCCCGTACTTTATGCGGCTCGTAACAATAAGTACAGCGTAGATTACATTCTTCCGACATGATCAAGGTCGCGCTGGAAGGCTGAATAGCCGGTTTTTCTTTGATTTTCTCACGCAACGCCAGCATAGCTTTGACATCGATTAGCAAATCAAGATTTTCCTTAAGACCGACAGTTATTTTTTGTTTGTCCGGCAAAGCTTTGAGTAGCGCCAGTAAAATAGGCGTTTGTAAAAAAGGCAGAAAAAACTCGGCGTTTTTCAAGGCTTGCCCACCGGGGAATTTCCGGAAAAGAAAGGCGGAGCCAAAATAATATTTATTGAGCCGCAGTAGTTTTTCCATATTTTTCTTAGTTACTTTAATAAGGCAGGGCATTTTCGATGTCAGACTTTCGCTGTCTTGGAACAATTCCGCCAGCAAATTCACTTCCTGCGAATCCGCCAAATATTGATCTAAAATCTCGTCATAAGCCAGCATGTTTTTCAGTTCGGCCACGCTAAGCTCCAATGTCTTGGGTTTTTCGGCCAGCCGAGCCAGATCCGTTTTGTGCAAAAATTTAACCAACGGGCTGAATAATTTGTTTTGTTTTAACTGCTTTAAAATACTTTCTTCCGTCTCGTTTTGTTTAAAGACCAAATTTTTCTTGCTCATATAAAAACCCCTTTCTCAAGCTGCATTAACTACTTCCACTCCCTCTGGAATCAACGGGATAGGTTCGACGCCAATCCGCCGACAATAAAGACAGTATCCGGCATAACGGGACAACCGGTAAGGAGACATATCCATCTTAGCGGGATTGCACCTCTCCAATTTTTCCACGCCATTTTCGTAAATAAATTCTTTTTTGTTGACAGCGTAATATTTCCAAGGCGAAAGAGTCACTCGCCGTAAGATATCCGGCGGAGTGGACCTAATTAGCCGTTCCACTTCTTGTTCGTAAACTTGCCAGTAATAAGCATTCATCCATTCTTCCACACAGCCAAAATGAATAGTCTTAAAGCCGTGCTCCAAAACATAAAAATCAAAAGTTTCTTTGATCCGGCAGATATTTTGCGGAGTGAGTACCGCGCAGATTAAAACCCGCGTAATAGTCCGCCAATATTCGGCATTGGCCAGCACTCGCTCAAAATCAATCCCCGCGCGCTGCCACTCCACTGTTTGCGGGTCATCCAGAGAAATGCCGACCAAGGGCTGATATTTAGCTAGCATTTTATCGATGGCTTCACTACGAATAGTGCCGTTGGTGGTTACTATAAAGTTAAATTGTTTGGCATATTTCTCAAAAACATATTGAACTATGTCGGGATACAAAAACACTTCACCGCCCAGCAGCTCCAGTTCGCTGCAATCGTCACGTTTCAAAATATCTGCCATTCTCTGGTCGATTTCCGCTTGGGTTATCACAAAATTTTTAGGCGGCTGACCGGAAGCTTTATTTTCATAACAATAAACACAGCGCAGGTTGCAATTAGTCGTAAGGTGCAGGGAATAACGCATAAGTATTAGTTGGCTATAAAAGCCTCGCAAACATTGCGGATATTGCACTCGCACACCACGGTCTCTCTAAAGTCGCAATCGCATCTAGATGTACAAGCTGTGTCCACATGATAATCACAAGCGCATCTGGCTAAACACTGCGCATCGATCTCCGTGTCGCAATTACATCTGGATTGGCAGGCTGTGTCGATCTGAACGTCGCAAGCACACCTAGCAATGCAATCATAATTGACTTGATAATGGCATGCGCATCTGCTTTTGCAGCTTAATTCCACTTCGGCATCGCAATTACAACGTCCGTTACATGAACACCCCCAGTGGTCACCCGCTAAATTGCCCGCCCTTGATCCGCAATGCGACTGACAACTACAACCGTTTGTGTCTCTATTGCATTTGCATATTTGATCACATTCACAGCCTCCCTTTGCATCACAAGTGCAACGCGTGGCACACTTACAGCCTGCTTGATTATCACAGGTACAGCGTGCGTAACATTCGCAGCCCGTTTGACCATCACAGGCGCAGCGCGTGGCACATTGACAGCCCAATTGTTTATCGCAGGCACAGCGTGTGGCGCACTCGCAACCAGCTATCGAGCTTCTGGCATTACAGGTGCATCTATCGACACAAACACAGGTGTCTTCCGAAGTGTTGAGCTCGGCATAGACAGTTTGAATATCGGCAGCTCGCATCAGATCACCTTGCTGCACCGGCAGATCATATCCCGTGATCCGCTGTAAATTTTCTTTGATGCGTTTCAACGTGTTATCGTATTTTACTTCCGTATTAACGGAAGCGTTAATGGTCGGCCATTTAGGCTGCTGTCTGCGTCTGGTTATATCCGTCTTTATAGCGTCATGCAGTTTAGTCATTTGCTGCAATCTGATCGGCTGGTTTCTAGCCACAGAACTATCGGCGGAAGCCGTACCTTTGACCAGATAACAGCTATTGGAAGCAGCCGGCGCAATACCGCCGCCGACAGTGTCATTGACACATTGAAAATTAGCGGCACAATCGACATTCTTTGCAGCCTGCCTGTTTTCTACGGTACCGCTGTCTCCCTCATTTTGCGGGAGTGTCGTGTTTGTGTTTACTTTGGCTGTCTTGTCGGCAGGAGCAACATTGGGATTACCTGTGTTTCCTACTGCTGTCTTATTGTCCGGCACAGCGCCCACGGTTCCTTTATTCGCTATCGCCGTTTTATTTGCAGCTACAGCGGCAGGGTTTCCTGCATTATCTATTCCCTCAGCTTGATCAGCGCCAACCTCAGGGTCTCCTGCATTCGGTGTTGCCGCGTCTACTCTTACAACAGTGTCACAATTACACGCCATAATATTCCCCCTTTCCGGCTCGCAACCTGAAAGTTAAATTCCTGCCCTTGCCTACTCTAATGCTCTAATTCGTAAGTACTTGACCAAAGTATACACTGCTTT
Source organism: Candidatus Margulisiibacteriota bacterium (assembly GCA_031264205.1). Lineage (GTDB taxonomy): Bacteria > Margulisbacteria > Termititenacia > Termititenacales > Termititenacaceae > Termititenax. The sequence continues at coordinate 589 of JAISEH010000076.1, read as the reverse complement.
TTGACTAATGTCAATAAATATATTTGTCCAAACAACATATTATGAAGGAGAAATATTTATGTTCAAAAACAGCTCCAGCCTCAGCGCTCCTTTGCGCCAGTCTATCGCCGCGAAAATCCGCGACTTGATGCGGCGGCAGGGCCTGACGACTGAGACCGCCGCGTTGAATATGGGTTTGGAATATTCCAACTTTTATTACATAGCTACCGGCAAGAAAACGCCCAGATTAGAAACTTTGCTCAAGATCGCCAGTGGACTCAATGTGCGGCCGGAGTATTTTCTCAATGATCTGCCTCAACCAAATTTCGCGGCCAAAGTCAGCTCTCTCAAATTCAATATTCTTAAAGAAGTGGACAAACTAAAACTGCCGGAGCAGGCTTTTTTGCTCAATGTTTTAAAACTCCGCAATACGCGGGGGAAAATTACTTGATCACGCTGTCGCCAGCTTTTTGCGGCGGGCGGTTTTTTTCTCCGCCGTAAAAGTCAGTTCCTGATCCTGCAGGCCAATGCTCACTTTGCTGTTCTCCGCGATCTCGCGGGAAAGCAGTTTGTCGGCCAGCGCGTTTTCCACCCGATCCTGAAGGATGCG
>JAISEH010000027.1 GCA_031264205.1 Candidatus Margulisiibacteriota bacterium | reverse complement strand
CGTATGCGACGAGCGTTGAGTATACATTAAGTGATCAAACGCGTAATGAAAAAAAGACAATATATGTTTGGTATAAAGATCAAGCCGGAAACATCAGCGCGGCGGTGACGCGGAGTATTTATCTGACTGACATCGGCGGTACTGACGGCAAACTCGTGATCAATAGCGGCGCTGAATATACGACGACAACAAATGTCGTGCTGTCGATCAGCGAGGTGGACGCGCTGGCGCAGGACTTGCGGATTTGGGACAGCGGCAATACCGGCGAATGGGTCAGCACGAATGTAAATACTGTGGCTTGGAACCTGTCCGGCGGGGACGGTCTAAAGTCTATTTATATTGAATTCCGCAATGCGCCGGGCAATGTGATCTGGACCGGCGCCGGTGATGACATAGTTCTGGATACTACGCCGCCGACAGGCGTTTTAAAAATCAACGACGGCGAAAACACAACCGATAATGCGATCTTGCGCTTAAAATTAACCGCGTCGCCGGACACGGTCAGCCTGAATATCAATGAAACGGACGTCTTGAGCATCTGGCAAAACTATTCAGCGCAAAGCAGTTATGCCTTGCTGGATACAGCGACGGGAAATAAAACCATTTATGTCTGGCTGAAAGACCGCACGGGAAAGATCAGCGCGACTATTTCCGCGAGCATAATACTGGACAGCGTGGCCAGCGGCAGCGCCACTCCTGAGGTCGTCGTTCCGGCTGCGAGTGTGCCGCTCGGCAAGAAAATTTATTCGTATCCCAATCCCGCGCAGCCGCGCAAGGAAGACGTGAAGATCGCTTACAGCGCGGACAAAGACGGCGTGGTAAATATTTATCTTTACAACATACTTGGCGAAAAAATCTGGTCGGCGTCCGGCTATGCCAGAGTCGGCGAAAAAAGTGAAGTTGTTTGGAATGGCCGCGATGCTTACGGCAGCGAAGCCGGCAACGGCGTTTATATCTTGCTGTTGACCGATGAGCGGAAAAAAGTTTTGGCTAGAGGGAGGCTGACGATACTCGATGATTAAACGCGGCCTGATTATATTATTGTTAGTTTTTTGCTGGGGCAACGCCGCCGCGCGGCAGGCCGTGAGTTTGGAAACCTTGAGCGCCGGAGCGGACGCTATGGCGCGCGGCGGCGCGTATTTGACCGCCGAACAAAGCGGTCATTATGTTTTTCAGAATTATGCTTTTGTGGGCAATCTGGCCGCGCCGCGCTTTTCTCTGACCGCTTTTGAGCTGCTCAGCGAAGTCGGTTATTTTTCCGCCGCCTACAGCCAGAGCAATTTTAGTCTGGGTTTTTTGCGCGTGCAGGAACCCGGCGGAGAGTTGCGGGACAGCGCCGGCAATCTGCAAGGCGGCCAGATCAATTATACAGACAGCGCTGTTTACGGCGCGTTCGGTTTTGCTTTTGACCGCCTCTCTTTGGGAGTGCGTGGCAAAATGCAAAGCAAATATTTTTCGGAAGTGGATGTTTCCGCCGCCGGTCTGTCGGTGGATCTGGCCGGCGCGTATCAGGCGCGGCCTTATCTGACGTTCGGCGCTGAGCTGGGCAATATTTTGACGACCGAGCTGTCTTGGTCCAATGGCTTGGCGGAAAACTACGGCCGCTCTTTGGGCTTGGGCGCGCTTTTCAAAGTTTTTGGCGCGGATGGCTATTGGCCGGATCATAAATGGCCGCTGCATATCTACACAGATGTGCGCGCGCAAGAGCTGGATTATTTCTGCGGCGCGGGCGCGGAATACTGGCTGGGCAGTCATGTCGCTTTGCGCGGCGGTTTGAAAGAGACGCGCGACACGCGCGGCGAGCAGAGCGCCAAATTGCTAAAATTTACCGCCGGCTTGGGCTTTAATTACGCCAATGTTTATTTTGATTACGCTTACAATTCCAGCGATGCTGTCGCGGAAAACATTACGCATTTTTTCACAGTCTCTTATTGGTGTGATCCGCCGCGGACGCCGCAGGCGACTAAAATCAAAGAAGTTAAAAAAGTTGTCAAAGCCAAGAAAAGCGTTCCCCAGAAAAAATATAAACGGACTTTCCGCGCCACTTTGAACAGCGCCGAATAATAAATTTCTTTTAAGTTTGATTGGCTTTTTTCGTCCGGATATTCTCCAGCGTGATGTCCCGATTTTGTTTGGCCAGGCCGCTATTCGGATTGAGCTTTAGCGCTCTTTGAAAACAATTCAGCGCGGCCTCGTAATTTTGCAACTCGTTGTTCAAATAACTGCCATAACTAATAAAAATATGCTCGTCTTCGACACCGAGCGCAATGGCTTTTCTCCAGTCCGCCGCCAGTTCTTTTTGCCCGGCCTTGAAATTTTTTTCTTTGAGCAGCGCGCGTCTTTGGTACAGCTTGCCGTCTTGCGGATTGAGCCTGATGGCGCGATCATAATCCGCCAGCGTGGCTTGGTAATTTTCCAGTCCGTAATTAGCGTTGGCGCGGTTGGCGTGGTACACCGGATTGGTGGGGTCCAGCTGGATCGCTTTGTCGTAGTCCGCCAGCGCTTTTTGATACAAATAAATCT
>JAISEH010000019.1 GCA_031264205.1 Candidatus Margulisiibacteriota bacterium | reverse complement strand
TTACAAAAACTTCCAACTTTTTTGCCAACTTCTTTATAGGTAATACCGCAAGAAAAATGCCAAGTTTCCCCCAATCTTGTGTATAATGTATTGGCTTATGTTAAAAAAATTCTGTGCTGTTTTGAGCGTCTTATTCCTATTAACCGGCTGCGACACGCCGCCGCGCCGGATAATTCTGGCGGCAGAGGATAGTTCTCGGGAAATTTTGCGGCAAAAAGACGCTCTGCGGGAACGCGAAATAAACGACGTGATTTTATCCGACCTGACCATAACCTGGGACACGCCGGCTGAAAAATTGGCGGACAATCGCCGCGTGTTTCGGGAATTCCGCAAACAGCAGCTTTATCCGCACTGGCAAATCGACCTGACGGAAACATTGCCCAAATGGGATTCCGACAATTGGGCTGCCGTCAACACCGCGCTGTACAATATAGTCAGCGAGGCCAAATACGCCGGAGTCAAAGGCCTCGTCATCAATACCGCCGCCGGTCGGCTCTGGAATCCGCTGTACAATCCGCGCTACAACAATATTTCGGACAGTCTGGCCGAGCAAATCATTTATCAGCGCGGACGCGATATCATGCAGATCATCGAAAATGTTTATCCGCAAATTGAGATCGCCGTGTATCCGGTCGGCGCTTTTGAACGCAGCACCGCCAATTACACTTACTGGCATCATTTCGTCAACGGCCTGGCCAGCATACAGCGGCAGCAGCCGGTCAAACTAATTTTTAACAGTCAAAATTTTTACGGCCACTTTGTCAATACGCCCAACGCTTTACCGGCTATGCTTGACGCGGCGGATCTGCCACTGGTGCCGTTGTACAAAATGCCGGATCATTCCGACGCTGAAGAAATTCTCGCCAATATTCAAACGCTGTATGAAAATTATCCGCAGATCGTTATACGTGCGCAGTATGCCGCTTTGTAATATAATTCAGCCATGCGCAAATTTTTAATCCTGTTGTCCTTACTGCTCTGCCTCGGGCTGGCTGACACCAGATTTGGACACTGGTATTTGGTCGCTTACGATAACTCGCCTTACATCGCGGAAGAAGGCGATAAAAACATCAAAAAACTAAATCAGGACACGCCGGTGCGTTTGATCAAAAATGAAACTGTCGCGGAAACATTGTTCATGCTGCCCTGGCGCGTGTTGACGCTGATGGTCGCGGTCGAGCCGCGCGGTAATTGGTTGATCGAAGACCAAGCCGGCAACCGCGGTTATATGTGGGACAGTGATCTTAAATACGCGGAAGAGCAAAACAAATATTAAAATTCCATCCCTGCGAAACTAAACAACGGCCGGAAAAAACTCCAGGCCACCAGCGCAATAATCCCACCGGTAAATAAAAGCAAAGCCGGTTCAAAATAAAAAATAATTTTATTGATCTTGTTCTGATAATTTTGCTTAAAATTTTTCAGCAAATAAGCCAGGCCGCGCGAATAATTGGTGCCGCCGCCGATAGTCAGGAGTTTTAATTCCTGCGGCCGAAACAATTCGGCGCGGGCCAGAGCCTCGCCCACCGGCAAACCTTTGGCCAGATAAAAATAAACGCGGTTTAGAGCCGAAGGCGGCGCGCAGCGCAAATACTCGCTCAAAAAATTAGCCAGCGGAATCCCGGCCCGGTCGGTGATCGCCAGCAAATTGAGCGTTTGCATAGACTCCAAAGTCTGACGCAGGCCGGTTTTTTCCAGCAGCTGCGTATAAATAAATTTGCCGTTCAGCAAAAGCAAAATCAATCCGCCGAAAAACGCCCATTGCCAAAGCGCGGAACTGGCCTGACCACCCATCTCCACCAGCAGGCCGTTGAACATCGGCAGCAAAAAAAAGACAAAAGCCAGCAGCATCAGCAGTGTGAAACCAAGCGACAATAATGGATACGCGGCTTTTTGGCGCAATGTGTTTTGAAAAGCCGTTTTGTCGCGGTAATGTTCGAGCGCCAGCGCGACAAAATCACGCAGCCGGCCGTTCAACTCCGCCGCGCGCAAAACCAAAAGTAGCTCCGGTTCCAACTCCCAGACATCGCTCCACGGCTGGCCGCGCTGCAAACGCTGGCGGTATTTGCGTCCCAGCTCGCTGGTCAGCAAATCCAAAATTTCGCTCTGACTGTAACCGCAGTCCAGCAGCGCGTCGAGTTCTTCCAGCAACTCCAGATTTTTTTGCAGATTGTTCACGGCCGTGTCCAATCGTGCATTTTGTACTGCAAAGCTTCTGCTGCGTGTTCTTCCAGAATTTCCGGCGAGCCGCTCAAGTCGGCTATAGTCCGCGCGACTTTCAGCAGACGGTCATAGGCGCGCGCGGAAAAACCGAGCTTTTCGGCGGCTGTAAATAATAATTGCCGCGCGCCAGTCGTCAACGCGGCAAATTCCTTGAGTTCAGCCGCGCCCATGCCGGCGTTGACATACAGACCGGCTTTGCCGGCAAAACGTTGTGCCTGTTTATCCCGTGCCGTGTTTACTCTTTGCCGGATCACGGCCGAGGTTTCGCCGCCGGACTTGGCGCTCAATTCTTCAGCGCTCAAAGACGGCACTTCGACAAAAATATCTATTCTATCCAAAATCGGCCCGGACAGTTTTTTCCAGTATTTGGCGATTTGCGGCGGCGTGCAAACACATTTTTTTCGCCGGTCCATAGCATAACCGCAGGGACAGGGATTCAGCGCCGCCGTGAGAATGAAACGCGCCGGATAGGTCAGCGCGGCCAGCGCGCGCGAAATAGTGATCTCGCCATCCTCCAGCGGTTGACGCAGCGCTTCTAAAACACCGCGGTCAAATTCCGGAAATTCGTCCATGAACAAAACGCCCAGATGCGCCAGCGAAATTTCCCCGGGCCTGGGGATCCGTCCTCCGCCGACAATACCAACACTGCTGGTCGTATGATGTGGCGCGCGAAACTGGCGGCGGCGGATCAGACCGCGGCGCAGCAAACCGGCCACGCTATAAATCTTGGAAACTTCTATGGACTCCTCATAAGTCAAATCCGGCAAAATAGTCGGCAAACGTCTGGCCAGCATAGTTTTGCCGCAGCCCGGCGAGCCGATCAAAAGCACATTGTGTCCGCCGGCCGCCGCGATCTCCAGAGCGCGTTTGGCCAAATACTGGCCTTTGACTTCCGCAAAATCGCCGGCAAATTTTTGCTCCGCGCCAGAATAAACCGGCGGCTGATACGGCGTTGCTTTTTGGTCCCCGCGCAAATACGCCAGCGTTTCCGCCAAATCACGCACCGGTCGCACATTTAAACCTTTGACCAACGCCGCTTCCTCCGCATTGTCCGGCGCCACGACAATTTCCCGTAAGCCGTTTTTCAGCGCCTCGAGAGCCATGGTCAGCACACCGCGCACCGGCCGGATCTCGCCGTTTAGCGAAAGTTCGCCCAGAAAAATTTTATCCGCCAGCGTGGCCGCGTCAAATAAACCGGCATTGGCCATCATGCCGACGGCTATCGGCAGGTCAAAAGCCGGCCCTTCTTTGCGTAACGCCGCCGGCGCCAGATTGATCGTATATTTGCAGAAAAAATCGACCGGTATGCCAGAATTGCGCAGCGCGGACTCAATGCGTTCCTTGCTCTCCTTAACGGCTGTATCCGGCAGTCCCACTATGATGTGCTGCGCCAGACCGCCGCGCGTGTCCACTTCCACGCGGATCAAATTCGCTTCCAGCCCCAGCGCCGCCGCTGAATTTACTGTAGTTAGCATATTTGAATAAATGCAACTTTTGTGCCAGTTGGCAAAAATCTTGGGATTTTTCACAAAAAATACAAATATGTAATTATTACAAAATGGTGATATTTTTAGAACATTATGGAAATAAGTTGAATTCTCGCAACTTTTGCCGGAAAATAGCGGCATGGTTTTGTTGCAAGCGCTCGCCGCAAGTTTTTTAGTCAGTCTGGTGTCCTTTGCCGGCGCGCTGGCCTTGCTATTCAGGGAAAAAGCCTTGCAGAAAATTTTGCTGATTTTGGTGGCTTTCAGCGCCGGTTCGCTCATCGGCAACGCTTTTTTGCATCTGATCCCCGAAGCGCTGTTGGCTTTAGACGAACACTCGCCGGTTTTTTTCTCCGTGCTCGCCGGTTTTACTTTTTTCTTCCTGCTGGAAAGATGTTTGTACTGGCGGCATTGCCACCAAGAGCATTGCGCGGTGCACAGTTTTTCGTATCTCAATCTTTTCGGCGACGCGGCGCATAATTTTATTGACGGGCTGATTATCGGCGGCAGTTTTTTGGTCAGTCCGGCCGTCGGCTGGATCACCACACTGACGGTCATGACGCATGAAATACCGCAGGAGCTGGGCGATTTCGGCGTGCTGCTTTACGGTGGCTTGAGCAAATCTCAAGCGCTCACTTACAATTTTTGCTCCGCTTTGACCGCGATCGTAGGCACAGTTTGCGGATTTTTCTTCGCCAGACAGTCCGGGATTTTTACCGGTGCGCTTTTGGCTTTCACCGCCGGCGGGTTTATTTATATAGCCGCCAGTGATTTGCTCCCTGAGTTGCACGAAGTCCGTGACCAAAAACAGGCGCTGTTGAATTTTTTGGTTT
>JAISEH010000175.1 GCA_031264205.1 Candidatus Margulisiibacteriota bacterium | reverse complement strand
AATAAAAAAACAAAAGGAGTTTTTTATGCGCAAAATAATCCTGCTGAGCGTGTTGATCGGTCTGCTGGCAGCCAATCCCGAGGCGGTCAATCTGGCGGTCAATGTGGTAGGTAATACTTTCACGCTGGAATTGCAGGATGCCAGCGCTTTTCCGGCGGCCGGCGCTTTTGATCTCGGCTCGCTTGCGCCGGGCAGCAAAGATTTTCCGGTGACGGGCGTGATCGTGGCCGGCTGTAAATCCAACAGCGGCCGGCAATGGTATTTGCAGGTCGAGCAAACCGAGCCGCTCAGCGATCCGGCCAAAGGACTGACTTTGCCGGAAGGCTCTTTGCTGGTGCGCGGCTTATTGTCGGCGCGTTCGCCGAATGGCAAAAATCTTCCGGGCAATCTGGTGGCGGCCGAGCAAAAAGTACTCAACCGGCCGGGCGTTGTCTACTCCAGCACCGCGCGCGGCGATGCTGGCTTCAATAATTACGAAGGCACATATGTTCCGCTGAATTTTGGCGTAAAAATACCGGATGCGATGCCGGAAGGCAATTACTCCGGCCGTGTGCTGCTGACTCTGACCGAATAAAACCGCGGGATTGAATAATGAAAAAAATTCTTTTTCTGGCGATGCTGGCTGTTGTTTTGAACGCAGCCGCTCGGCTCGAGTTTTCTCCGACGTACAAAGACGTCCGTTTTAACGCGGAAGTCAACAACGGCTATTACGGCGGAGACGAAGGGCAAATTAGATTTAAAGTTGTCGACCGTACCGGCGGCAAAGACGCGACTGTATATGCCTGGCTGGAAGAGCCGCTGACTATGGAAGACATGCGTTTCAGGGACGAAGTTTTGCAATGGCAGATTTATTACCCGCAAAAAACCAGCGGATTGATTTCCACAGGATTTAACAATTGGGTGCCGTATTACGGCCGGCGTGTGCCGGTTTTGACTATCGATAAAACTCATCCGGCTGGCGATGTTGAAGTGCTGCTGGGCACAACATTGCGCTGGGTGCCGTCTGTGCAGCCCAACGGCGTTTACAATACCAGAATTTGGTTTGAGATTGAAGAAGAAATTTAGAAAGGGGAGTTTATTTTGAAAAAACTATTTTCGGCAATTCTGTTTATGTGCGGTCTGGCCAGCGCGCTGACCACTATCTCTATCGATCGCCCGTCGATTTTTTTGGAGACGGAGAGAGGTTCGGCGGTGACGCACAAGATCAACCTGACGAACCGCAACAACACGGATTTGAAATTGCTCGTGTATGCCAACGACTGGATTTACACAGCCAAAGGCGGCAAAGAGTTTTTGGAGCCGGGCGGCTCGCAGTTTTCCTGCGCGGACTGGCTGACGCTGGAAGCGGAAAGCATCGTCGTGCCCGCCAATTCCACCGCGCCATTTTCTTTCACTCTGCGCACGCCGGCAGACGCTGAGGGCGGGCATCAAGCGGTGATTTTTTTTGAGACCGATTTGCCGGGCACGGCCAATATCCGTTACGGCGCGCGCGTTGGCTCGCTGATCTATCAGAAAACCCGAAAACACACGGAGGATTTTCTCGACACGCTGGGACTGAAAACCGCCAAACGCAACGGCGTGTACACTTACGATATTGGTTTGCGCAACAGCGGCAATGCCTGGAACAGCGCGCACGGCTTTGTGGCGCTGGTCGTCGACGGCGAGCCGCTGGAAGAGGTCGAGCTTTTTACGCGCGGCTTACTGCCGGACGACACTGTGCGCTACAACGGCATTTTTAGCCGCCGCGTCACAGGTGACCGCAACGAGCGTGTGGAAATTTTGTATATGCTGGAAGACGCCAACGGAGCATTACAAACCGGGCAATTATTGAGTTCGGATTCCGCGCAGGCGGTGGCCGGCGCCAAACTCTGGGTGGAAAAATTTGAGCCGACGCATGACAAAACCAAAAATGTTTTGCAGATCCGCTGCGATCTTGCCGTCGCAGAAACCAGGACGATCAAACCGGCGATCTCTATTTACGATACGGCGACCAATCAGCGGGTCAAAATTGTGGAATTTAACGCCAAGCAAATTAAGCCCGGCAAAGTCGAAACGCTGAACGTGAGCTGGCCGATCGGTTTGCCGGGGTCTATTCCCGCGGGCGAATATATCTGCGTGCTGACTATACAGAGCGGCGCGGAGACGCTGATGGAAGAAAAAATAATTAGGATCAACTAATGAAGAAAATTTGTCTGGCGTTGGTTTTACTCTTGGCCATAGCTGGCGCGGCGCACGTCGAGCTGACAGTTGGCGCGTCTTATAGTTTTAAACCGGCGGCCAAAGTGGCGCGTTTTGTTAATGCCGCGCCGCAGATCGTCGATGTGTCCAGCGCGGCGGACGGCTCGCTGCTCATTAAGGCCAAAGAACGCGGCGCCGCGCGAATTTTTTACTGGACTGCTCAGCAGGAAGTTTTGCTCGTGCAGGTCAATGGCCGTAAATCAGATACTGCGGCCGCCGCGCGGTCTCCGGCCAAAAACAACGGCAAATGGGAAACTTATTTTAAATTTGATCCGGTCAACGCCACGCCGGTCAATCAAAAAATGATCTTGAATTCACTGGAATATTCGACGGCTGTCGGCGATCTGGATTTGGATTTTTTCACGCGTTACCGCTACAACGCTGTGGCCAACGGCGGCGAGATCGGACAGGTCGAGCGGCTAAACGCGCGGCTGGCCGGGCGTGGCAGTTTTGTGGAGATCGGCGACACCACTGTGCGTTATTCGGAGCTGGCCGTGCCGTATCTTGATCTGCAGGGTTTGGCCGGTCATTACAGTTTCGGCGGCGGACGAACCTGGGCTTTGGACGCTTTTATCGGCCAGCGTCCGGGGAATTTTTGGGGAAGCGAAGTTGGCGAAAATTATATCGCGGACAAAGACCGCGAGGTGTCGGTCGGCGGCGCGCGGATTAGCTGGCGGCCGCTGGAAAATTTTGACCTGGCTTATTTGACGGCCTCGCGCCGCGCGGAAAAAGACAATATGCTTGGCAGTTATTCTCTGCACTCCGCGGAGGTCGGTTACAAATGGTCGGATTATGCGGCGTTTCTGGAATTGGCTGAGACACAAAAAGACCACGCCGGCGCCGCGCGCACGGAATTGCATTACGACACGGAAAAATACGGCTGGCAAATCGCTTATCGCGACATCGCGCCGGAGTACCGCGCCCTGTCCGATTATTTTAATTACACCGGCTTGAAAGGCTGGTATTTTTACGGCAGCGCGCGGCCTCTGCGTTTGCTGTCCTTGAGCGGTTCTTACGAAACTTATTTGCAGCGTTTTGAGCAGGAAAAATTGACCAATCCAGATTACGCCGTGGAGCGTTTGCGTGTGCGTTTGGGGCTGGACAAGGTGCTTTTTTTCCGGCCAGCGGTGTCGTACTACAGCAATTACCGCGACAATTTCCGCTCGAGCGGTGTCAATGCGCAGTTGTACGAAATAGAACTCTGGCGGCGGAGATTGTGGGCTTCTTATAATCTCTCGACCTGGCGTTACGAGTCGCCGTCCGCGGAATATTCCACAGACCGCACGGAAGCCGGCTTGAATTATCAGCAAAATTGGTTTGGCTACAGGGCTACGCGAGTGGACGAACGGGCGCGTTATATTTTCGGTGGCAATACTTCCGCCTCATCCGGCTTGGATTTGGTGGCGACTCTCGGCGAATTTAAATTGCCGTACAACAGCAAATTTTCGGTCAGCCATTGGTATCAGACGCGCAAAAATACGCTGGACACGCTGGACAAAAATAAAAATAGTTTGCGTTTAGCTTTTGGCCAGTCTTTCGGCGACTTGTACTGGTATCTCAACGGCGTGGCGTCGCGCGAAAATTCTTTGTTCTATGAATACGAAGGCGAGGATTACGACCGCGAAGGCTATTATTATCACGACAAATTGACCCAGTCCGAAATATCCGGAGGTCTGGTTTATAAGTTCTAATGTTTAAAGAAATGATATTCCAGCAGAGGATAATTCCGAAATTATTTCTGGCATTTTTTATTTGCTTAAATTTTCTCCAAGCTGACGTTTTGGTAAACGCGATAGTTTGGGAAAAGCAAACTTTGAGCGTGGTCGGCAGCGCGCCGTTGCAAGTTTCTTTTAATCCTGTCGCTGACGGCTATCGTTTGGTGTTGACCGGCGCGATTTTGAACATACCGCATCCGCAGCGCCTGTATTTTACCGGCGATCTGCTGTCCGCGATTGTTTACGATCAGCTTTCGCTCAATCCGGGCGTGGTGGAGATCCGGCTCCAGACCGCTAGGAAATTGCAGCCCGCGGTTTTTCGAGAGGCTGGCGGCAATAGTTTTGTCGTGAAATTTACCGAGCTGCCACCGCCGCTTAAAAATCCGCCGACCGGCAATACGAAACTGGGCAGAGTGGAAATCGTTTCGGAAAACGACAACAGCCTGCGTTTGACTTTTTTTTCCACCGGCAATGTGCCGCTCAATTATAAGGTCAGCCGGTTTACCGCGCCGGAGCGTCTGGCGCTGGATTTTCCGGCGACAGCGCTGGGCATAGACAATGAGATCGCGTTGCCTTATGGTCCGGCTGCGCGGCTGCGCGCCAGTCAATTTACCCGGGAGCCGCTGCAGGCCAGAGTGGTCTTGGATTTGAATGCCAATTATGCCGCGTATGAACAAATGCAGGACAGCCCTTATACTTTGCGGGTGTTAGTCACGCCGTCCGCCGCGGAAAAATCTTTGCCGCGCGTTTCGGTTTTAGCAGGCGTGCGTGTGGCGATCATCGCCGGTCACGGCGGCTCCGACCCGGGCGCGATCTCCAAACGCGGCCACAAAGAAAAAGACATCACGCTGGTTATCGCCAAACGATTGCAAAATCTGTTGCGCGAAAAAGGCGCGGTGGCTTTGCTCAACCGCGAAGGCGACGAAGGTATGTCGCTGAACGATCAAGCGCAATTTGCCGAAAGCAACAAAGCCGATCTCTTGGTCAGCGTGCATCTTAATTCTTTCATCAATGAAACAGCCAGCGGCGCGGAAACTTTTTATTACAAACCGGTGGATTATGCGCTGGCCAAGTCTGTGCATGAGGAGCTGCTCAAAGTCACCGGTCAAAAAGACCGCGGTTTGCGCAAATCTATGTTGCACAATCTCAATCACACCACTATGCCCGGCGTGTTGATCGAGCCGCTGTTTATGTCCAATCCCAGAGAAGAAAAATTGATTCTCACACCGGAATTCCAGCAGAAACTCGCGCAGGGTATAGTTGCCGGTCTGGAGCAGTATTTACAGGATAAAAACAAATAAGTTTTTTCGCTTAACCTTAACTACGAAATCCCTTTTTGCGCTAAAAACTCGACCAGATCGACGAGCCGCGCGGAATAACCAGATTCATTGTCATACCAGGCGGATAGTTTGACCAGACTGCCCACGGCCGCGGTCAGCGAAGTGTCAAAAACGCAGGATGAAGTGTCGGACATAAAATCGACGGACACAACTTTTTCCGTGGTGTAGCTCAAAATCCCGGGCAAAGAAGCCGAGCGTGTTTTGTACAGCTCGTTTAGGGCTGCGGCGGACGCCGGTTGTCCCAGCTGCGCGACCAACTCGACCAGCGCGACATTGGGCGTCGGCACGCGCAAGGCCCCACATTCTATTTTTCCTTTGAGGTCAGGCAGCACCAAACCGAGCGCTTTTTCCGCGCCGCTCTGCACGGGGATGATCGACAACGCGGCGGCGCGTCCTTGCCGCATATCCTCGTGCGGCAAATCGAGCACCTTTTGCTCGTTGGTATAAGAATGCACAGCGGTCATGACGCCGCTGATGATTTGCTGATTTTCGTGCAGGATTTTGGCCAGCACCGCCGCGCAATGCGTGGTCGGCGACGCGCTGGAAATAATATGCTGCTCCCCGGCTTGATATTTTTCCTGATTGACGCCGAGCACTATGGTGATATCCGCATTTTTGGCTGGCGCGGAGATGATGACTTTTTTGGCGCCGGAAGACAGATGTTTTTGCGCGTCCTCGCGGCTGGTAAAAAGGCCGGTCGACTCGATCACTATGTCCACACCCAGTTTTTGCCAGGGTAGGCGCGCCGGATCGCGCTGGGCTAAGATTTGGATTTTTTGGCCGTTGACCAGCAGCGCCTCGTCGGTGAAGTCCACTTCTCCGGCGAAACGCCGGTGCAGAGAATCGTATTTGAGCAAATAGGCCAGCGTCGCCGCGTTGGTCAAATCATTGACGGCCGCCACTTCGATGTCCGGGTGATTTACGGCCATGCGTAAAAAATTCCGGCCAATTCGCCCAAAACCATTGATCGCCACACGGGTCATTTTATTCTTCAATGATTCTTTCACGTTCATAAATTTTCTCCTAAAC
>JAISEH010000166.1 GCA_031264205.1 Candidatus Margulisiibacteriota bacterium | reverse complement strand
TATTTATGAAAAAACTGCTGAAAGAAGTTGTAATTCGGCTGGCACAACTGTTTGGCGACCAGGGTCAAAAGCGAAAGATTCAGCGAAATTACGCAGAATATGAAATAAAACAGAGGCTGGAAAATCCGCTTTATTTGGAACGTTATGGTTTTAAAGTTTTCTCCCAAAATGATGAAGATGGAATTATCGCGGAAATATTCAATAGAATAGGCACTACAAATAAAAAATTTGTAGAATTTGGTGTGCAAAATGGCCTGGAAAGCAACTCTCATTTCCTATTGCACGAAGGCTGGAGCGGAATATGGATTGAAGGAAATGAAAATGCCGTTAAGCAATTGCGCTCGCTTTTTAAGAAACCGATCACAGCTTCAAGGCTTTTGGCCATAAATGCTTTTATCACCGCCGACAATATAAATCAGCTGATCAGCGTTAATGGAAACTGCGCTGGCGAAATTGATTTATTGAGCATCGACATTGACGGCAATGATTACTGGGTCTGGAAATCAATATCCTGCATAAAACCAAGAGTGGTAGTTATAGAATATAATGCAAAATTTCCGCCCGCGCACGAATGGGTGATGGAATATGATGAAAAATATATCTGGCAGGCAGATGACCAACAAGGGGCTTCGTTAAAAGCTTTTGAATTGTTAGGAGAAAGACTCGGCTATCAATTAGTCGGAACAAACATGAATGGCGTAAACGCTTTCTTTGTAAAAAAAGAAATAGCCGGAAATTTATTTCCACAGCCAGCCAGGGCAGAAAACCTCTACAATCCGCCAAGATGGGACATACAATATGTCAGCGGACATCCATCAAAAAAATATATTGGATAGTTTTGCGGCTATGAGAACTGAAAAACTGCTCTCACGCTTAAATTGTTGTTAATATTCAGCGTTACTTCGGCTTGACCCGTCGGAGTTACGCCTATCCATTCAGAAAATGTTTTATTAGTATCTTCCGCGTTTGGCGATGCTACGGCGTTCAAAGTCAAAGCTGTGCCTTTCAAAAAAGACAGCGCGAGCGCATCGCCGCTAACTGTTTGATTGCCGGAAGAAATCACTTCCACATAGCCATTGCCGGAAACGCTCACGGAAAGTTTAGCCATTGGGTCGTCGGGTGTCGTGCTGCCGAGAAAAGTATCTTTACAAGCCGCAACCCGTCAGAAACAACAACCCGGCCACCGCCACCGGAATTATTACTCTTTTTACTGTCGTCATCGTCATTTGTTCCCCCATAAAGACACTATACTTATTATACTATATTCTGCTATAATCCGCTCCCACAAAAATAAAGGAGAAAATCATGACAAAGCAAGTAGCGCTCGAGACACAGACGCGCGATGGGCTGGGCAAAGAAAAAGCCAAAAAACTGCGCGGACAGGGTTTGATACCGGCGGAGTTTTACGGCAAAGGCACGGAAAACCTGCACCTCACAGTCAATCACAAGGAATTTGAAAAAGCTCTCAAAAATTCGGAAGCTAAATACAACTCGCTGTTCAAACTGAACATCAAGGACAAAGGCGAAGAGATCGTCCTGCTGCGCGACTATCACAAAGATCCGCTGACGGAGCGTTTTTGGCATTTGGATTTTTATAAAATCGACACCACGCATCCGATCTCGGTCAAGGTGCATATCAAGCTGGTTGGCGAATGTCCGGCAGTCAAAGCCGGTTTGATGCTGGCGCAGGCCGTGCATGAACTGCCGATCAGATGTCTGCCGTTGGAAATCCCCGTGGTCATCGAAGTCGATATTTCCAAATTGGAGAACGCTCACGACGCGGTGCGTATCAGCGATCTCCAGCTGCCGAATATCACGATCGAGCTGCCACCCGGACAGGAAATTGTTCACGCTGAAGTGCCGCGTGAACTGAAGGTCGAAGAAGCTTCGACAGCGGCGGCCGCTGATGTGCCGGCTACGGAACAAAAAGCGGAAGGCGACGCCAAGGCCGGCGAAGCGCCAAAAGCCGAGGCGGGCAAAGAAGCCAAACCGGAAGCGAAGAAAGACGAATCGAAGAAATAATGAACAAAGTAGAACTCGCCAAACGAATCAAAGAAGTCGCTTTTTTGGAAGGCGATTTTGTCCTGCGTTCCGGCAAACACAGCAAATATTATGTCGACAAATATCTTTTTGGCACGAAGCCGGACATATTAAAAAGTCTGGCTGTCGAGCTGGTTAAAATCCTGCCGCCGCCGGAGAGTTTTGACCGGCTGGCCGGGCCGGAGCTGGGCGCGGTTACGATCACGAGTGTCCTGGCCTGCGAGATCAACAAACCTTTTGTGCTGGTGCGCAAAGCCGCCAAAGGCTACGGCACGGACAAAATATTTGAGGGTGAGCTGAATAAAGGCGAACGCGTTGTTTTAATTGAAGATATTTTGACCACGGCGGGAGCGGCTTTGTCCGCGGCCGAGCGGCTGCGCGACTACGGCGTGGAGATAATCAAAATCATCGGCGTGGTTGACCGCGAGGAAGGCGCCGCGGAAAACATTGCCAAGGCCGGTTTCCAAATGGACGCGCTATTTCGCAAAGCGGATCTGGGGATTTAACGCCTTAACTCAAAATCATAACTATTTTATAAGAAACATAGTATAATTACCACGTTATGCGAGTTGTTGGCACCAAAGGTGAAAAAATTGCCGTGGATTTTTTGTTGTCTCAGGGTTATCAAATAATCGCCAGAAATTATACCTGCCGGAGCGGCGAGATCGACATTGTCGCCGCGGAAAAACTGCCGGACAAAAAAGTCCTTGCCTTTGTCGAGGTAAAGTATTATAAAGAGAACTCCCTGCGCGATCTGCGGGCGGCGGTCGATCCGGTCAAACAAAAAAAGATTATCCGCACGGCGCGGCGTTATTTGCAGACCAATAAATTGAACGATAGTTATGTGCGGTTTGACGCGGTCTTGATTTCTTTCAGCCCGAGCAGCGCTGTGCAAAACATCGAGTTAATAAAAGACGCATTTAGAGGCTGACATGAGTTTTGTTCATCTGCATACACACACGGAATATTCGCTGCTCGACGGAGCGTCGCGCATCGAGGACGTCGTCGCGCGCGCCAAAGCCTATGGTTTTCCGGCGGCGGCGATCACCGACCACGGCACGATGCACGGTGTTTATCTTTTTTGGAAAGAATGCAAAAAACAGGGTATCCAGCCAATCATCGGCTGTGAAACTTACGTCGCGGCGCGCAGCCTGCATCAAAAAGAAACTAAACTCGACGCGGCCAATTACCATTTGATCCTGCTGGTCAAAAACGAGACCGGCTACCGCAATCTGATCAAAATGGTTTCGACAGCCAGCCTCGAAGGTTTTTATTACCGGCCGCGCATCGACTGGGATTTGCTGGAAAAACATCACGAGGGTCTGATCTGCCTGTCCGCCTGCATCGCCGGTGAAGTGCCGGAAATGATTTTGAACAATCGCTACAATGACGCGCTGGAAACGGCGCGGCGTTACAAAAATCTTTTTGGCGACGACTATTATCTCGAAACGCAAAATCATGGCATGCCCGAGCAAAAACAGGCGCTGGCCGGACTGCAGACGATCGCCAAAGAATTAAATATCCCGATCGTCGCTACCAATGACAGTCATTTCACCGACAACGGCGACGCGCTGATTCAAGATATTTTGCTGTGCGTTTCGCAAAACAAATTGCTGACCGACAGCGACCGGCTGAAATCGCATCCCGAGACTTATTACAAAAATCTGGCGGAAATGCAAAAACTTTTTCCCGACAATCCTGAATATTTGGAAAACACTCTGCGCATCGCCGAAAAAATCAATTTTGATTTTGACAATAAAACCCAGCACATTCCTAAATTTGCCGTGCCGGAAAACTACGACGAAGCGAGTTACCTGCGCAAACTTGTCGAGGAAGGCATCCGCCGCCGTTACGGGGAAAATTTTTCCGAGGAAGTCAAACAGCGTTACGAACATGAACTGGAAGTCATTACCAAAACCGGTTTTTGCGGCTATTTTTTGATCGTCTCGGATTTTATCAAGTGGGCCAAAGAGCAAAATATCATTATCGGCCCGGGGCGCGGTTCAGCGGCCGGCTCGATAGTTTCTTACGCGCTGGACATCACCACGCTCGACCCTTTGCCATACAAATTACTGTTCGAGCGTTTTCTGACCGATCAGCGCATCAATATGC